>JAAGZM010000426.1 GCA_024206355.1 Gammaproteobacteria bacterium
GCTGGTGCTAAGGCCATCGCAGTACCAATATAAGCTAATTGCTTTGCCGATTCCTTTGGGCCATGAATGTCACGAACCATCGCCCTTCCCAATACTGGGCCAGCACTACCACCTACAGCCTGAAAAAAACGCAGTATAATAAGCGTTTCTATATTGTTGACATAAATAATAACGAAAGTGCTTATTAAGAAGATGATCATTCCACCTAATAGCACCGGTTTTCTACCATAACGATCAGACAATGGACCGTAAATCAGCTGTGCGATTGCAAAGCCAATCATAAACACACTCAAGGTATATTGAACACGATTGAGTTCAGTATCAAATACCTGGATTAAAGTAGGAAATGCAGGTAGGTACATATCCGTTGATAATGGACCAATTGCGACGAGTGCGGCAATTATCGCTGTTGTATAAACAGATTTAGGGGTAATCATATTATATAAATTATTATTGCTTATGCACTTTACCGTTCTTCATCACAAAATCAACAGTTAATAACTCCTTAATGTCTTCAAGAGGCGATGCATCAGTAGCGATAATATCTGCATATTTTCCCACTTCAATCGTACCGATCGTTTCTGTCATATCTAATAGATCTGCTGCATTGACCGTTGCTGATTTAATCACTTCCATTGCGCTCATTCCGGCATTAAACATCAAAACTGCTTCCTGTGCATTGGTGCCATGTTTAGATACCCCACTATCGGTACCAAAAGCAACTTTAACACCTGCTTTGTAGGCTTTAGCAAAATTTCCTTTCATATCAGAACCGACTCGAATAGCTTTCTCTTTAATTGCATCACTCATAAAATTTGAGTTGTTTGCCATATGAACAACCGTATCACCTGCGAGTAATGTTGGCACTAAATAGGCACCTGTTTTCTTAAAAAGTTTGATCGCTTTAGGACCTGTGTAGGTGCCGTGCTCTATACTATCAACACCGGCTTTAAGTGCAGCAATAATTCCAGCTTCTTCATGGGCGTGTGAGGCAATCTTTCTTCCCATGCTTTTGGCAGCTCGCACAACTTCTTTTAGCTCATCCATTTCCATTTGTTGACCTGTGCCTGTTGCTCTGTCTGATAAGACTCCCCCCGTAGAAGTAATTTTTATCAAGTCAGCTCCAAATTTTATTGCTCTACGAGTTGCTCGTCGACAGTCATAAGGTCCGTCACAAATTGTTTTTGCCGTATACATATCAAGAAGATCAGGTTTAACACCACTGACATCTGCATGACCACCGGTAATACCAACACCACCTGCTGCAATAATGCGTGGTCCGTCAACCCAGCCTTTAGATATAGCATCTCGAAGTGCATACATATACTGTGGATCAGAACCTACATCGCGGACTGTTGTAAATCCAGCCAATAGCGTCTTTTGACCATAAAAAATACTACGCATACCCTGCAGTTGCTCGGACATTTTAAGGCCATCTTGAACATTATGAGGACCTAACTCAAATTGAAGATGTACATGCATATCCATAAGACCAGGAAGAACAAAACTGTCCTTGAGATCAATAGTTTTAACGCTTTCACCATAGTTTGAAGTATCTGAATACCCCTTGTTTATCGCTTTAATAACTCCATCTTCAACGACAACCGTTCTCTCTTTAGTCGGTTGCTCACCCGGTATAGCTAACAATTCACCAACATATATTAACGTCGTATCTGCCAATGAGTTAATCGAAGAAGCTACTATCAGTAGAATTGAAGTAACCTTAAGGAATAATTTTGTCGTGCGTAAGTTAGTCATAAAAATCTCATTAATTATTGTCATTTTTAGAAAAGACGGAAACAATCTATTGAATATAACAGACAGGCAGCATCTATACTATTGAAGGAACATGATTCTAATAATTATCATATTGTTAGTAAAAATTACCAATAATCGCACATTGAGGATAATTTTCGCAATCATTAA
>JAAGZM010000427.1 GCA_024206355.1 Gammaproteobacteria bacterium
CGAGGATGGGTTACTAATGATTTTAGAACAGCAAATTCACCACTTGTAAGGCTGATAACTGTTTCATTTTGATACATTTCTCGAGTGGCTAAATTTAACTTAAACTCGCCAAATTCAATCATTTTTTCTTCTGCAGATGGAGCTCCAGGAACTTCAGTCACCCGGCGTCTCATCACGGCTTTTATACGTGCAAGTAATTCACGTGGGTTAAAGGGCTTTGCAAGATAGTCATCAGCACCGAGTTCTAAGCCAATGATTTTATCAACCTCATCACCTTTAGCTGTCAGCATGATAATAGGGATCATATTTTCATTGGCTCTCAAACGTTTACATATGGATAAGCCATCTTCACCAGGAAGCATTAAATCAAGTACTAATAAATGATAGTTTTCTCTTTCCAGAAACCTATCCATTTGCTCAGAATCAGCTGCTGTGCGTACGAGAAAGCCCTGTTCTTTAAGATATCTTTCTAGGAGGCTTCGAATGCGCAGATCATCATCTACGACGAGGATTTTTTCGGTTTCTTGAGTCATATCGGTATAAATATCCCAATTATTATCATTTTTAGTCAGAACTTCTTAGTAATTAGGACATCATACTGGTTATTTTCAAAAAAGCACAGAAAGCTGGTTACTC
>JAAGZM010000428.1 GCA_024206355.1 Gammaproteobacteria bacterium
AGCTTGTCCGGCATTGCCGTCACTACTAAAAGTGCCATTGCGAATAGTAGCTGAAAACGAGTTAAACCCCAGTGATGAAAACGGACTAATAGACCCTTCTGACCCAGACATTCCTATATTATTGACATCAATCGTAGCAGGGTTAACAAAAAACCTGAGAAAGTGCATACGATCATTCCCATACAGACTATTAAAGTCAGTGCCGTCTATGTCTACAGCAACGTATTGATTAAGTGTAGCGGATGAACCTGTAGAAGTACCAAAAAAGATATTAGCACCTAAGTCAATTACTCCTCCACGAGTTGTAAAACTTGAGTCATTTAAGCACCACCAAGCAGCTTGCGAAGTGTTCTGCTTACCTCCTAAGTCATTAATGACAAGCCCTAGACCTCTTGAATAGTATTCTTTACCGTTTTTAGTTTTAGATATTCCTATTTGGACTGCGCCACTTTGTATTACTTTTACATGCTCATCTAAAAACAAACACTCGTAATCTGAATCCCAAGTTAAATCCCCATCAAGGTTAAGTTTATCCACAACCGTATCGTCGATCCGATAGCACTTTCGAATACCATCAACCCACGCTATAGCGCCTGTGACCCCATCCAAACCTGACAAAGTAGTCTCGGTGTTTGTATGTGTTAACTCACCATTTAGAAATGCCCAGCTCATGATACAGTTCCTATAATTGTGACACCTTAATTACCCACCTTGTATTCTTGAAACTCTGCCTTCGGTTTGATGCTCTGCGTTATTTCCGTTTGCAGTGGAGATTCGGACAAAACTAACCATGTAATTTTTACGCAGAAAGCCACACACAAAGTAACAAGCACTAGCTGAATAATAAGAGGCAGTCTACATCTTTTTGGTATATTACCTACTTGCCGCAACATTAGATTAGTCTCCACTAATATAGCCCGAACCGTGGTAAATATCGATGGATGTCTCAATACCCGCCAGTCGCGCTTTAATATCTGCCTGCGCCGCCCTAATCTCTTTGCTATCTGCTTGAGACACTTCCTGGCCGACCCGTATATCATTTAGAATATACACCACTAACAGCAATAGCAGTGGTGATATTAATCGCAGCCATGGGGCCAGATTTTCTTCACTTATTAATTCAGTCATGATTCATAGTCTTCAGATTTTGTAGACGATTAATTTCAATATTAAAGTCGATTATACAGCTATGGTAATATTTTATCTGTCCTTTTTGTGCTTTTATATATCGAATAAATTCCTGGTGGTTAATTCCCATGTCCCCGTAATGTCGAGGAGTAAATCCTACCCAGACAAGACCATCGACATCCTGAATCGCTCTAGGCTTAACCGGCATCATATGAATCCCAGCAGGAGCTGGGTAATCTGGGCAAGTAACTTTTGTGTAAACTAGCTCAGTCTGGACCACAATCTCAGGCTGAAATAGTGAACAGCCTGACATCAGGATAACGCTAAGGAGTAGTAAGAGCTTCGATTTCATCAAACACCTCCTTTGTTTTCTTGATCATTAGGTTTTCAATTAATCCAGGTTTCTTGGCTATAAGTTTAGCAAAGTCATGGTCCTGGAATAGATTTCGCATTTTATTAACTTGTACCTGAGCCTCGTTACGTTCCTTTTCAATGACAGCTATCTTAGCTGTAAAATTTTTAACCTGAACCTCCGTCAGAGTTTGGGCTATTTCAGCAGTCCGGGCATTAGTCTCCGCGGCTTCCTGCTTGACGACAGCAACAACGAGAGCCTTCTCCAATTCGACAATCTGAAATTTCAAGAAACCTATAGCTACGGCCATGAATAGAATAACTACACCTGCAATTTTAAGGAACATTCTGTTTTCTACTATTCTCGGTCGATATGGATCTAAGCATAATCTTCAAAATCCAATTCGTTTGGGTCCTCTTCATGATAGGTCACAGGTTCACCTTCTTTTTCTCCGTCGTCTTTTTTCTTACGGCGGCGAGAATCCTGTTCGAGTTGGGCAATTTGATCTTCGGTAAATTCCATTGTGTTCTCCTAAATTAAAAACCATTCAATCGTACGAACTTCATGAGCATTCATTTTAACGCCAGCGTCTTGGAGATCTGAAATTCGAATCTTATCAAATTTCAGTTTACATTCAGCATTTAGAATTTTGGTGATTTCCTTTTGGAAAACCTCATCATACTTAGACTTAATGATATGACGTGTCGAATCGTTTGGATCCTTTTCACCGTATTTTTCAAACAACATTTTTTGACGTTTTTGGAACGCCTCGACATATATAGCCGTATCCCGGCACAATGCAAGAACACCAATCGTTGCTTCAATTGGCAATGCGAGCGTGGTTAATTGGCCCAGCATAGGCTGTGCATTTATAATTGCATTTAATTTCATTTTTTTGGGCGGTCTCATTTATTATGTTTTAATTCGCTGCGGCAGCAGCATTAACTGCAGTGTTATGGGCAGTTTCAGCTTCTAAACGCTTCTTTCTACGGAGATCTCTCTCAGCTTTCTTTCGTTTGATCTCTACACGAATGGCATCGATCCCTACTGCTTTAACATCCTGATCCAGTTTGGCCTTTTCTTTGGCAGCCTGCTTATCGGCCTTCGGCCCAGAACCGGCTATCTTGTCTTTCCGGGCTTGGAGTTCTTGAGTAACCTCTGAAATTGTGGTGTCAGCCATTGGTGTATCCTATGTATATTAATTAAGTGATTAGTCGTTTATAACAGATTTACTGCACTATTGCAGCTTCTGCTGATAAAACTACTCGACTATCATACCCGTATTGACGGTGGTATGTAATAACTGATGCATCTCGACCACTCATCCAACCACCTCTAGCAGC
>JAAGZM010000429.1 GCA_024206355.1 Gammaproteobacteria bacterium
AAAGAAAAATCTAATGCTTTGTGCTGGTGTTACCCAGTACATCTGCCCATTCCCATCATCAGAACGCCAGTTGTACTGCCATCCTGGTATTTGATTCAAGTCCTTATCAATTGTACACACGCAGGACTCCGCATCTAATTCACCATCTCCATTGATAGATATGTCTTTAAACTGATGCCATCCCAGTGCGTCATCCGCTTCTACACCTGTTACCTCATCTGCTTTCCATATATCCTTAAGGTACTCACGTATTGCATCATAGTGATGGGGACGGTGTGCCTTGTCCCTGTTGGCTTTGTAATGAGGGTAAAGGGTGTGCCTGAAATTACCCTTACCTGTCAGTAACACAAGATGAGAATCAGCATCTATACTATTCTTAATACCACCAATCTTTTTCTTGACACTACTTAAACAATATTCAAGGGGTTCAGGAACCACATTTTTTATAATGGTATTAACATTACAACCATTTACTTTACTGTATTGTACTGCATCTTTTTTGTACTTGGTTACATAACCATCTGCACACAAATAGCTTGTTTGATCACTAGCGAAACCCGCTTGATATACTATTACATCGCCATCTAT
>JAAGZM010000430.1 GCA_024206355.1 Gammaproteobacteria bacterium
ACTTTGCAAGAACTTATCGGCTCGATCCATTACTCTTGACCAGTAGACAGTCTACCTATAGTCACTTGCCATGTATTAACGTGGCGAATGTCTTACTTCAAAATAAATAAATAGCCATTGGTTTAATTTTGCCAGTATGGAAAATAACTATAACCAATAATTCAAGGGTGAATATTATGGCTATACCAAGAAAAAAGTTAGTGGATGAAACTCAACCTGGTTTTTATCACTGCACAAATCGTTGTGTGAGACGTGCTTATTTGTGTGGAACGGATGAGTATTCTGGAAAAAATTATGATCATCGTAAGATCTGGTTTGAGACGAGGATGTTCGAGTTATGTAATGTTTTTGCTATTGATATATTCGCATTCGTAATCATGGATAACCATTATCATCTGGTACTTTATCTTGATCCTATAACACCACAAAAATGGACTGATGCTGAAGTAGCCGAACGTTGGCTTCAAGCGTACCCAGGAAACTTAGATCTCCCAAAAAATGCAGCAAGAAGGGAGTTAGTAAAAAAAGTATTGATGTGTAATGATCACAAGCTCGACTTATATCGAAAGCGACTCGGAAGTTTATCTTGGTTCATGGCGAGATTGAATGAACCTTTAGCAAAAGCGAGTAATCTAGAAGATTCATGTACAGGCAAGTTTTGGGAGGGACGCTTTTCTTCTCAGGCTTTACTTGATGAAGCTGCAGTGTTGTCTTGTATGACTTATGTAGATTTAAATCCTGTTCGAGCTAAGATCACACAAAAGATTGAAGAATCAAATCATACATCTATCCAGCAGAGGGTCAGAAAACTCTCATCAAACAATAGTCTAGAAATACGGTCAACTGGACTAGAAGCCATCATAGGCAATACAGGCTTTAAAAAGTTGTCTATTTCAGTGGAGGAGTATGTCCAACTAGTTGAGTGGACAGGACAGTCGATAATTTATCCTAATAAGGGCTCGATACCTTCTAATTTACCCTCACTGTTTGGGAGGTATAGATTGAAGCAAAAAAGTTGGGTAGATCAAATTACTAATTACGCGGTTAACTATAATTATTTTGTCGGCCACATTACAAAAATTGAGAAAAAGGCTGAGCAGTTAAACGTAAGATCGCTTCGTGGTTCAAATGCTGCTA
>JAAGZM010000431.1 GCA_024206355.1 Gammaproteobacteria bacterium
AAACTGCATGAAGGTTATGATCCTGAGATCATTAAACAAGAAAACGCTGATCTCGTTGTTATCGGGAACGCTATGTCGCGCGGTAACCAATCGGTTGAATATATCTTAGAGAAAAGTTTAGCTTATCTTTCCGGACCTCAATGGCTTGCTAATTATGCGTTGAGAGAACGCTGGGTACTTGCAATAGCTGGAACTCATGGTAAGACGTCTACTTCAAGTATGCTTGCTTGGATCTTAGAATATGCAAATATGGATCCAGGATTTCTAATTGGCGGTATACCAGAAAACTTTGGAATTTCAGCACGAATTAGTGACTCGCCATTTTTTGTTGTTGAAGCTGATGAATACGATACAGCTTTTTTTGATAAACGCTCTAAATTTGTCCATTACCATCCACGAACAGTTGTTTTGAATAACCTTGAATATGATCATGCAGATATTTTTCCTAACTTAGATGCCATCAAAACACAGTTTCACCATCTAGTAAGAATGATACCCGGAAATGGTCTTATTTTAATGCCAAATCAATCACCTGCTCTTGATGATGTAATTGAAAAGGGGTGTTGGACTCCTCGTGAGACGCTAGGAACTGGTGATTGGAGGGGGAGAGCTATTAAAGGAGACTTCAGTGAATTTGAAGTTTCTTTTCATGGGAAAGATAAGCCAGAAAGTTATGGGAATGTAACTTGGGAGCTTATTGGTGAACATAATATGATGAATGCACTTGCTGCAATTGCATCGGCAAGACATGCAGGTGTTCCAGTCAAAAGTTCAATTGAAGCTTTAGCGGAATTTAAAAGTGTTAAACGTCGTATGGAGCTACGAGGGTGTATTGGTGATATTTCTGTCTATGATGACTTTGCACACCACCCAACAGCTATTGAGGCTTCAGTATCGGCGCTTCGAGCAAAGGTGGGAATTGAGCGAATAGTAGCAGTTGCCGATTTGCGTTCAAATACGATGAAGTTGGGGATACACCAAAAAACAATTTTGCCAGCTCTTGAAATGGCAGATATGAACCTTATTCATAAACCCACTGCTGCCGAATGGGAATTTAACTATTCAAATGGACAAAATATTTCGGTCTATACAGAAACGGAAGATTTGCTAAGCGAATTGTTATCCATCGTTAAACCTAACGACCATGTACTTATTATGAGTAACGGTGGTTTTGATGGCATACATCAAAAATTATTAGATAAATTGAATGCTACTTATAATTCGTAGACACTGAAAAATTATAGGACTTATTATGGTAGATGATCATCAAATTAGCTTAGCTATTACCGGGGCTTCAGGTGCACCTTATGCTGCGCGATTATTGTCAGTGTTAAACAAAGAAGGTTATTTTATCAATTTGATGATTTCTGATGCAGCACGAATAGTGATTGCATCAGAAATGAATATCAGTTTGCCAGCTAATCCAGAAAAAATTGCAGCAACATTAATCGAAAAATTCAGTCTTGATGCATCACTGCTAAAAGTGTGGAGCAAGGATAATTGGTTTTCACCGGTGGCAAGTGGTTCTTCTGCACCTTCACAAATGATTATATGTCCTTGCAGCACAGGAACACTATCCGCAATAGCAACTGGTGCAAGCAATAACTTAATCGAGCGAGCAGCGGATGTTGTACTAAAAGAAAAGGGTACATTAATTGTTGTGCCTAGAGAAACGCCTTATTCAACGATCCATTTGGAGAATATGCTGACGTTAGCCAGAGCGGGAGCGACTATTTTACCTGCAAGTCCAGGCTTTTATCACCAACCTCAGGAGATTGAGCAATTGGTAGATTTTATCATTGGGCGAATATTCGATCATTTAAAGATAAAAGTCGAATTAGGTCCTCGTTGGGGATATGTAAAGAATACTTCGGAGTAGAAAGTGCAGGCATTACAAATTGAAAATTTAACAAAGACCTATGGTAGTGATGTAGAAGCGCTAAAAGGTATTTCAATGATCGTTGAAGAAGGAGACTTCTTTGCTTTGCTCGGACCCAACGGTGCTGGCAAATCAACAACCATTGGGATCATTACCTCTTTAGTGAACAAAACTTCAGGAACTGTAAAAGTTTTTGGTCATGATATCGATATCGAGCTTACTCAAGCTAAGCGTCATATTGGATTAGTTCCTCAGGAGATTAATTTTAGCCAGTTTGAAAAGGTGCTCGAAATTGTAGTTAATCAAGCAGGCTATTATGGAATCAAACGGCAAGAGGCATTGGTAAGAGCTGAAGAAGTTTTAACTCAGCTAGCTTTATGGGATAAAAGAGATACCCGTTCAAGAGAGCTTTCTGGAGGAATGAAGCGACGTCTTATGATAGCTCGCGCCTTAATGCATAAGCCTCGACTGTTAATCTTAGATGAACCTACTGCGGGTGTTGATATTGAAATAAGACGAACAATGTGGGAATTCTTACAGGAATTAAATGAGCAGGGAACAACCATCGTATTAACTACTCACTATCTTGAAGAAGCTGAAACACTTTGTCGAAATATAGCCATCATCGATGAAGGTGATATTGTAATCAATACAGATATGAAGAGTATTATTGCAAAGCTTGATATTGAAACTATGATAATGGATACCAGTGATCCAGTTGATAATATTGGTGAATTAGAAGGTTATCAATATAAAAAACGTGATACGAACAGTTTGGAAGTAGAGATTACAAAAGGCAAAGGAGTCAACGATTTATTCACTCAATTAAATGAGAGGGATATTAAAGTCTTGAGCCTAAGAAATAAAACTAACCGCCTTGAAGAATTATTTGTGAGACTTGTTGAAAATAAGTCATCGAACTTATAAATATGTGAGAATACATCAATGTTTAATCATCCTAATTTCATAGCACTTAGCAGTATTGTCCATAAAGAAATATCAAGGTACACAAGGATCTGGATACAGACGCTTTTGCCATCATCAATTACGGTGATACTTTACTTTGTCATCTTTGGTAATTTGATTGGTGAAAGAATAGGTACTATGGGCGGCTTCAGTTACATGGAATTTATTGTTCCAGGACTCATTATGATGTCAGTTATTACAAACTCATATTCTAATGTAGTTTCATCATTTTTTAGCTCAAAATTCCAACGCTCTATTGAAGAAATGATGGTAGCTCCAGTACCAAATATTATCATTCTATTAGGTTATGTTGCTGGTGGCGTTAGTCGAGGGATGTTAACAGGGCTAATAGTAACAATCGTTGCTCTATTTTTTGTAAATATCGAAATTCATAACCCCTTTATTATCATTGCTGTTGTTGTATTAACCTCTACAATGTTTTCCCTTGCAGGTTTTGTAAACGCAGTTTTTGCAAAGTCATTTGATGATATTTCAATTGTCCCAACATTTATTCTTACACCATTGACCTATCTTGGCGGCGTTTTCTATTCAATATCGTTACTTCCAGAATTTTGGCAAAAAGTATCAATGGGTAATCCTATTTTATATATGGTTAATGCTTTTAGATATGGGTTCTTAGGAACTTCAGATATTAATATTGGGGTTGCAATAGGGCTTATACTATTTTTCATCGTTACACTAGCAGGTGTTGCAATGTACTTACTATCAAAGGGTATAGGCTTAAGAAGTTAAGCAAACAAATCCTGCTGTTGTTCCGGCGACCCTTCAGATTTGTTGAGGATTTTTTTAGGAGGACGAATGCTGTCATCTGAGCAATGTTGCCAACCACAACGACGTAGTAGAAAATAATACACCAACGTTCTGGTTGTCTTCATAGGAAGTTTAATATTATGGGAGGACAATTCTTTTCTAACTTCTTTGAGGATTGTTGTCCATTGGATGCG
>JAAGZM010000432.1 GCA_024206355.1 Gammaproteobacteria bacterium
CAACAACAACAACAACAACAACAACAACAACAACAACAACAACAACAACAACAACAACAACAACAACAACAACAACAACAACAACAACAACAACAACAACAACAACAACAACAACAACAACAACAACAACAACAATAACAGCAACAACAACAACGACAACAATAACAACAACAACAGCAACAACAACAACAACCACAACAACCACAATAACAACAACAACTCAACCGCCGCCACCACCACCACCACCACCAACATCATCAACAACAACAACAACAACATCAACAACAACCAGATGAACAACCAAAACAACATCAACAACGTCAATCATGCCATCAACGGCAACATCGCAGGTGTCCTACCAGTGGTAGGAAATTCGTATCCTGCCGTCAACGTCGCTGCAAACACAAATACCGTCGTCTCGCACGCAGACACTGCCTCTTCGAGCGAATTGATTGCGTACGCGCTCCTCTGTGCAGAGACAAACAATGACCTGACAAATGCATTGACGTGGCAGGTATGGCCGAGGATGCCTGTGCCGATTGCCCACGGC
>JAAGZM010000433.1 GCA_024206355.1 Gammaproteobacteria bacterium
ATTGGGATGATAGTGGTGATAGTGCACAAATTGATTCTATGTTTATGATTGATGCAGAGATTGCTTATCAAGTTACACCTGAATTTACACTTAAATTTGGTGCTAGCAACCTTTTAGATGAGTATCCTGATGAAATTGGTGCTGATAATGCAAACCGTTTAAGCGTTGGCCTTCAGTACCCTCGTCGTGCGGCTGCTAACTATGAAGGTCGTTCAGTGTACATGGGAGCTTCTTACAACTACTAAATTAGTCAATGTAAGACATTTAGCTTAAAAATTAGTACAGTGTAGATTTATCTGCGCTGTATTTTTTTGTCTTTAAAAAGGAAATGTTAATAGAATATTTGTTTACAGTTTTTAATTATTTCGTTCTACAGTTATGAAATTGTCACAATCTACTTTAATCCAAAGGTATTTTTTGATGAAATCAACCTTAATCAGTTTATTATTCTCATTTATTTTAGGCTGTACAGATCAAAGTACTTCATCATCACAACATGAGGCATCACCTGGTCATCACTTCCAAGGTACTATCCAACAAGAAATCACCGATTTGCCAATGTTTAGACGCTTTGGAGGTTATACAGTCTACTCTGAGGGGTGGGCTCTTTATGCTGAGAGCCTCGGTAAGGAACTTGGATTATTTACCGATCCTATGATGTGGTACGGCCGTCTTGTCGATGAACAGTTGCGTGCTATGCGACTAGTACTCGATACGGGCTTGCATGCGTTGGGTTGGTCTCGTGAACAAGCAATTCAGTATATGCTTGATAACTCATCTATGCCTGAAAGTGATATTACTTCAGAAGTTGAGCGTTATATTGCAACTCCTGGACAAGCACTTAGTTATAAAATAGGTCAATTTAAAATAAGAGAATTACGAGAACTTTCTGAAAAGGAATTAGGGGAACAGTTTGATATTAAAGAATTCCACACACAGATACTCATTGATGGTGGTCTACCTATGCCAATACTTGAAGCCAAGATAAAACGTTGGATTGATTCACAAAAGAAAAGCTGACAGCTTACTTATTTTGCATGCTATGATAACTGTCTTTATCCACTGAATAATAACGCAAGGCAGACATGCAGGTAACTATTCCAAATGCTGATAATTATCAGTTCCATAGAGGGCTTTTTATAGCTGCATGGAAAGTGTGGTTTAAACGCTTCAGTGATCATCCTTTAGACTGGCATGAAGGTAGAATGCCAGTTGGCAGTAGTGATATGGCGTTATCGGAGTTACTTGAGGAAGGTCATCGTTTTAGTCTAGAAGTTACCTGTCGATTAATGGTTCCATGGAATTACAGAAATCGTATGATGGCGAACGATAAGTTTATTCAGTTAAATCCTGCAATACTAAGAGCTGTATCTTACATGACAGACGGTGGTGAGGCTGTAGAAGGCGTCCGTCTAACTGATCAGGCTTTGGATATGTGGGAAGAGTTGACCTATATTGAGCAAGATATCTTTATGGCTTTTGCAGAAGCTCGCATACAGGCAGATATAGAAACAGATACTACAGATCCTATCGTTATTGATGATGCAGGCGTAGATGTAATCGGGGATGATATTTATCCTCCTATAATTCCTGAAAACGGTGACTCAGAAGATGAGTACATACAGGCTATCGTTGCTTGGATTGATGAAGATCCGTTCCAACCTATGTATCAGCGATTACCTGTACAAGATGCAGTGAGTGGCTGGGACGAACGTCTTAAAGCTATATTTTGGCCAAAGCCACGAATGGGCTATACAGAACTTTCTACAATTACATCACCTCTCACTTATCGAATGGAACTTCTAGCTTTAGGTATCGATTCTGGTGAAGGTTGGGATTATGAAGATAAAAAATTAGCGATAAAAACAACAAACGAGATATTGTTATTGATGGGCCTTCCTCAGCGATGTGTAAATGCAGAGAATATCCAAGCCGTATTTACAGCAGCTATCAATGAAGATAGCAATTCTACAGCGAAAATGAACAGTGGTTGGACACAAATTGCTGCATATGCAACTCAATTTTTGGAAGGAAATAGTAAAAGAACACCACAAGTTGCCTGGAACAGTCGTGTTGCTACATCAATCATTTCTCGTCTAGATTTTTTGTTAGTGGAAGCAGGGCATTCATCGTCAGAAAAATTATTTCCAAATATTGGTACTGTGCCTGGTTGGGGTGGAACTCGACCCAGAGAGTTTTCACTCAAATGGCCAGAAGGTTATCGTTTATGGTCAACTCAAATAGCTGCTAGTCGTCTGGTTGCTAAGATGCGAGATGTTCTAAACAGTAAAGATGGCGATGGACATTTGTTATACCCTAAAATGCCAATTGCTGGAGGTTCTGAAAGCGAATGGACTGTCAGGGGAGTGCAAATGGTACTCAGTAGTGATGGTTATTGATGGATTTAAAAACAATCGTCTCCACGATGACGCCAGAAACTCGTGAAAATCTCGCAACAGCAATTGAAATTGGTCGTTGGTCCGACGGCAGTAAATTAACAGAGCAGCAAAAATCTAGTTCAATGCAGGCTATTATTGCTTGGGATGCCTATTATGGCAAAGAAACAAACGAGCCTTTTCGTGTTCAAAAAGGTGGTGAACTTAATCGAACTGTCAAAAAAGATAACTCTAAAGAAGACTCTAAAGTAGATGTTATCAAAATAATATCTACAAACCCTAACCTTTAAAAGTGAGCCTTTAATGTTAAAAACTATTCTACGTAAAGAGCATAAAAATAAATGGGAAAGACGTACCCCTTTATGTCCTTCAGCTATTGATAATTTGATTGACTATGGATTTCCAGTTGACGTTGAAGTATCTGATGTTCGTATTTTTGGTGATGAGAGTTATCAATCAATCGATGCCGTGACTTTTAGTACCCCAGATAACCATCAACTTATTATTGGTATAAAAGAACCGCCTATCGACTCAATTAAACCTAGTCAAGTCCACTTATGCTTTTCTCACACTATCAAAGGGCAAGAGTATAATATGCCTCTGCTACAGCGGTTTATCGATAATCAGGCTACCTTATTTGATTACGAATTAATGGCTGATGAGAATGGAATAAGGACGATTGCATTCGGTGAATATGCTGGTATTGCTGGAGCTATTGATAGCTTTTGGATAGCGGGTCAAAAGTTGATCTTAAAAGCTGAATCTTCACCTCTATCAGAAGTTAAACAGACTATTCATTACGAAACGATCGATAATGTAAAACGGGCATTATCAAAAATAAATCTCCAAGAAGGAAAAGCTATTCGAATCCTTATTATTGGTAATGGTAATGTAGGACGTGGAGCAGAAAAAGTATGCAAATGGTTAAATCTGCCACAATTAAGTGCTGAAAAATTCCTAGACAATCAACTACTCGAAGGTAGTTGGTACACAGTCCTTAATTGTGAAGATATCCATCAACGTATCGATGCTGGTAAATTTGATTGGGACGAATATATTGAAAAGGGTAAGGCATTTTACAGAAGTAAGATAGAGTCTTTATTAGGGCGCTTTGATATATTGATTCAGGCTTCATTCTGGACGGATTTCTATCCTAGACACTTGGACAATCAACAACTCATTAAAAATGAGCAACAATTGCCATGGGTTATTGGCGACATCAGTTGTGATATAGATGGTAGTTTTGTTTGCACTCAAAAGGCATCATCAATTGATCAACCAGCCTTTAGCTACGATCCAACAGACGGTTCTATGACTGATGGAATCAGTCGTGATGATATGACGGTTATGTCAATCGATAACTTGCCTTGCGAATTATCTCTTGATGCATCAGAACATTTTTCACAAAAACTTGAGGAATATACACCACATCTTATGGGAATGAATTTAACTAAACCGTTTAATGAATTGGCTTTACCTGATGAAATCAAGCGCGCTGTCATTGTTTATAACGGTGAGCTGACAGAAAACTTTCAATATCTAAACGATTATCTCTAAATAACTAAAAGAGGGGACACTTATAGTCTAAGCTCCCCACGTAGATCTTCTGACATTAGCTTTCGTACCTTTTCTGGATCTTGATGTTGACTGAGGAGCCAAGAAAGTTTAGTGACACAAGCTTCAAGCATCATGTCTTTAGCATTGACAACACCCGCTTTCGCTAAAATTGAGCCTGTCTCATAAGCAGACATATCGACGGTACCTTTTAAACATTGGCTGCAGTTAACAATAACAACTCCTCGCTTACAGGCATCTTCAATATGTTCCACTAGTTCTTTATCATGGCTAGGTATATTTCCTGCACCGTATGTTAATAAAATGAGGCCTTTTACGGGTTGACGGAGATAGTTCTTAAGCACGTCAGCAGATATACCGGGGAAGAGATGTAGAGTACCTATGTCTGTTTTTTTTATTTTGTGCAGTTGCAAGGGAGCCTTTGGTAGCGCTAAGGTTTGGTGTCGATTAATCGTAATATCGACACCTACTGAGGCAAGTGCAGGATAGTTAGGTGCTTGATAAGCGGCAAACCCTGAAGAATCAGACTTGCTGCTGCAGTTGCCTCGATATAATGTATTATGAAAATATAGCGATACTTCTGGTATTTCTGAGTAGGCCGCTAACTGTATAGCACCAATTAAATTATCACGAGCATCACTACGAAGTTTAGAAAACGGTATTTGTGAACCTGTGAATATCACGGGTTTAGATAAATTCTCCAACATAAAAGACAATGCTGAGGCGGAATAAGCCATGGTATCTGTACCGTGCAGAATAACAAACCCATCGTAATCGTCATATCGAGCTACAATATCTTCTGCGATCATATTCCAGTGTTCGGGTGTAACGTTAGATGAATCTATTAATTTTGAATATTCATGTAGGTGGAGTTCAGGCAAAGAGGAATCTTGAAATTCCGGTTGAGCATTAAGTGCATCTTTCAAATAACCAGGAACAGGAGCAAAGCCCATGTCAGTGTGTTTCATGCCTATTGTACCGCCAGTATAAGCGATATAGACGGCTTTTTTCTTCATATCAGTTTACTGTACAAAGACAATGAGCGTAAGTATTCAGAGGATCGTTCATTAGTGATAATTGCTTATAGCTGTCACTAATCTGGTTTAGCATGAGAACTGCTGGAGAAATCATCATGAACTGAGCCGTAGCCTCTGATTTATCCGAAGAACGGAGCGGTGAAATAATTGAAGAGTTAAATATCTGTTTGATAAATTGTTCGCTTTCAGTTAATTTCTGTTCAATATATTTTGTCTCAAAACTGACAAGTCCAGCCTTGTTAGCAGCCGAGTCGATTGCCTGTTGAATGCCACCTAAATGATCAACAAGTCCAATTTCTTGTGCAGCTTTACCAGACCATACACGACCTTGAGCAACTTTATTAACATCTTCTTTACTCATATTTCGCCCTTCAGCAACAATAGTGATGAACCTATCATAGTAGTTTTCAATTGAGCTTTGTATTGCTTTGCCAACATCGTCTCTTAATGGTTTACCAGCATCAAAAGCACCTGTTAATTTAGTAGTACCTACGCCATCACGATAAATGCCTATTTGGTTAAGAGGCTTCTCAAAAGTTGGCAACATTCCAAAGACACCAATCGCGCCAGTAATAGTTGTTGGGCTTGCCCAAATCTCATCAGCGGAGGCAGATATCCAATAGCCTCCTGATGCTGCATAGCTACCCATAGAAGCAACCACAGGCTTTCCAGCTGCGATAGTTCTTAGAACTTCTCTTCTAATTATTTCAGACGCATAAGCACTACCACCAGGACTATCAACTCGCAATACCAATGCTTTGACTGAATCATCTAATCGTGCAGTTCGAATAAGCTTGGCTGTGCTCTGTCCACCGATAGCTCCAGGTTTTTGACTGCCATTATGGATAGTGCCTTTAGCCACAATTATGGCAACTTTATCTGTTTTTGATTCAGTAAGAAGAGGTGTTGGTTTGATAATTTCTAAATATTCAGAGTGCTTCATTTTTTTGTAATCGTCACCGGCATGATTGCTACCAATTTGTTCAATGAGGTAGGTAGTCATTTCAATCCGAGATTTAAGACCATCAATTAGCGAGGCATCAACTGCAAGGGAAGAAGGTTCTGTAGTAGGTACACTAAGATTTGTTAATAACTCATTACTGTAGCGATTAATATCTTCAGCTTTTAACTCTCTGGCTTGTGCAACATCTGTGGTGTAGCTCTGCCATAAATCACCAAGATAGTGGAGATTTGCTTCTTTTGCCGCATCGGACATATTGTTACGAATAAATGGTTCAACCGCTGATTTGTATGTTCCGACTTTAAATATATGGAAATTTACACCTAACTTATCAAGTGCTCCTTTAAAATAAGTTTTATATCGACCGTAACCTTCAATAAAAAGTGTTCCTAAGTTATCCATATATACTTCATCAGCCTGAGCAGCTAAGTAATATTGAGATTGATTATAAAATTCAGAGAAAGCATAGACAGGCTTTCCTGAGGTCTTAAATGTTTGAATTGCTTGTGCCAAATCTTGTAACTTGCTTGGAGCAGCTCCATATAAGTTTCCAAGATTGAGGACAAGGGAAGTTATTCGACTATCTTGTCTACCTTTATCAATAGCAGTTAATAGATCTTTTAGTAGAGTCTGAGGTTCTATGTTGTCTTGATCACTCATTTCATTGAGTATTTCATCAACGGGATCAACGTAGTCTAGTTCTTCGACAATATATCCTGCAGGTTCAATAAGCAAAGCAGAGCCTATAGGAATTGATGCTGTATCTGCAAAGAAGATACTTTTAATGATTACATAAATGATAATTAGAAATAGTATATTGACCAATGATCGACGTGCTTGATCGACTAAATTCCAAGAGCCAGTCACTATGCGATGTATTATTCCAGGCTTGTTTGCCATTGTTTATCCTTTTGATGAAATTTTTTATTAACTTAGTTTAACGATAGTTTATATAAAGGGCTATGTGAAACTTGATGCAAACTAAATTTATCTTCATGTAATTTGATAATTATCAATCTTAACATATTGATAATTATTACATAGTGAACTAACATTATTATTGTAATTAAATATTGCTAATGAACTAAAAGTTATTTATTTTTGATTTTGATAATACCTAACTTTTGAATATTTTGTGTAGATTTTAATCACATATGATTCTAATTACCTATTGCTAATTGAATGATATTCCAGTAAGTTAGCGACACAAAAATAAATAGAAGAAATGTGAACCAAATCTAGGTTTAACATTCTAAAGGAAAATATACTTACTTTAGTACTATTTTTTTTGTATTTTGGAGTTAAAATGTTTACTCGACTTAGTATATTAATCCTCTTGATTTGCACTGGATTTTCAGTGGTAGCTAAAGAAGTAGCTGGTGTAGAATTAGAAGAAGTTGCACGCCTTTCTGTTAACAGTACTCAATTAGTATTAAATGGCTCCGCAGTCAGACGAGAAGCACAACATACCATTTATGTTGGCGGGCTCTATCTAAAAGAACAAACCTCTTCATTTGATGAAATTATTACAGATACAAATCCAAAACGTTTTCTTTTTTATTGTAGTACTACTGAAATCAGCAAAGAACAATTATTAAATGCTTGGAAGCAAGGTTTTGCAATAAACTATCCAAAAGAAGAGATTGCTAAATTAGCGCCAATGATTAACGAATTTAATAAAGTTTGGCAATCTGGTCTTCAAGTTGGTGATGAGGTGTGGGTTGACTACATTCCTAATGAAGGTACAAAAATCAGTATTAATGGTAAACTAATTTCTGAAATTCCAGGCACTAAGTTTTATCATGCTTTTCTTAAATTATGGCTTGGTCCTCATCCTTTTAATGTAAAGATGAGAGAATCTCTACTCGGTCAGTAATTTTCCCTCAGTGTAATCTAAATGTGAGTTTTATCTCAATAATTTGCAACGGCGAAAGAATTTCGAGATATGATTGATGAATTTTTTCAATCAAACACTCCCTGAGATAGGTGATACTTTAGGGAGCAGAATTAATGATTATTTTCAGATAATAAATCATGCAACTTGAATGATAATGGGTATTAGAAATGGTATATATATGACTATTGGTTGTTTGATGTTAGATATTCAAGGCACCTCCTTGAGCGAAGAAGAAATGGAAATGTTAGCACATCCATTAACCGGTGGGATTATTCTATTTAGCCGAA
>JAAGZM010000434.1 GCA_024206355.1 Gammaproteobacteria bacterium
GGTCAGTTCTTTTAATTCTGGAGCTTTTATCCTATGAAAACGCATTTTCCCATAATCATCTACACTGTAAACACCATCAAGTAGTAACATGTGGAGAAATAGATTCTCTAATATCAGACCCTACTCATTCAAGCAGGATTCCCAATTTTGATATGGCATCCACAGATTCTGATAATCAATTATCTCACAGAGCTAAAATTCTAGTGGCTGAAGACAATCCAGTTAATCAAATGTTGATTTCAAAAATACTCAACAAGGCGAATTATCAATTTGAGATGGTTAATAATGGACTATTAGCAACCCAGGCAATTGAAAAAAATAAGTTTGATCTAATTCTGATGGATATACAAATGCCGGTGATGGATGGACTAACTGCTACTAGGATTATAAAGGAAAATAATCCTGAACTTCCAATTATTGCAGTGACAGCCAATACGGACGAAGATGAAATAATCTCATATCGGAATATGGACTTTTATGGTGTGATTCCCAAACCTTTCAAGATGGAAGATCTTGAGTCTATGATTTTCCGAGCACTTGGATAGATGTCAGTACCCTTTTCTTGGTAACCACAGTAGTAAAATAATTATTATACAAAAGCATTAATCAAGTCTTTAAGCAGAGCAGCAGCGGCTCCAACTTGTGAGCTCTTACCACCCATAACCGTGATTTTACCCATAGTATCTGTGTCATAGGTAATAGCTTTTTCTGATCCACAAACTTTTGAAAGAGGATGATCTTCATTTAAAAATTTAGGCCCAACACTAAGGTTTATTTGCTCTCCATTTTTTTTTGCAATGCCAATTAGTTTGATGACTTTTCCAGCCTTTTTTGCTTCATTAATATCATTAAGACTTATTTTAGAAATACCTTTAATATTGATATCATTCAATGTCTTTGATGTGCCAAAGAGTCGATTGCATATAAGAACTATCTTATTAGCTGTGTCTTTACCCTCAACGTCATAACTGGGGTTCGTTTCAGCTATTCCCATTTCTTGTGCTTTGTTTAAAGCTTCATCATAAGAAGTCCCCTTAATACACATCTCTGAGAGTATGTAATTGGTAGTACCATTTAAAATACCCTCCACGGAGATTAATCTCGTGCCCGCCAGACATATTCTACCAACATCTAATGTTGGCAAAGCGGCAGCAGTTGCAGCACTGATATGCAAACCACAATTATTTTTTGCTGCCAAGTTGTGCACTTCATCGTAAAAAAGAACAAAGGGACCTTTATTGGCACTAACGACCTCCATTCCATTTTCTAGTGCAGTAAACACATGGCCTTTGGCTACACCTCCATCGACAAGATTAGTAGGAGTAGTTTCAATCATGACCTTTGCACCTGATTCAGCAATAACGTCAACTCCGCTAAGTCCAGGCCTGCCAAATTTACCAAAAGTCTCAATACTTAAGCCACCTTTTATATGCGACAATAGTGCATCACAATCTAGTCCAATTTCTGTTGTGTTTATAGCAGCTCCTCCGATATCAACAGCAGCCGTCAGTCTCAAACGTAATTTATATTTAGTCTCTATTTCTGTTTGCCGTTCAGTGAGAAGGTGAATAAACTCTCTGCCAACACCACCTAAACCACAAATAACCATCTCAATATTCTTCACTATTTACTGCCTCTTAAAAGTAATACTTTTTTTCTTTTTTGGTAAAAAACTTCCACAATCACAGAGTCAACTTACTCAAAAGACTAGGCTACTGACCCAATTAACGTTACTTCAACTGGTGCATCTGAAGGTAATGTTGCAACACCAATCGCAGCGCGACTCCCGATACTATTTGCTCCCAGATTTTCAATCAGAAGCTCGGAAGCATAATCCGCCATTTTTGAGTGATCAGTAAACTCTTGTTCCGCATTGAGAAAGATGTTGAGTTGAAGGATTACTGAAATTTCCTCTCCTTCTATCAAACAAGCTTGTGCAGCGTATAACGCGTTTAAGGTTGCCAGACGGACAGCGTCTCGGTGGGCTTCGACTGTGTCGTTGGTCCGGATCTTTCCTGAATAAATGAGCTTTCCAGCTTTGCGAGGTGTCATGCCCGAAGTGTAAATCAAATCGGCATGACGAACAGCAGGTAAATACTTACCTTGAGGGACAGGTTGTTCGATGTTCTTGCTCATGAGCGGTAGACCTCTATCATGTTTACAATCCTTTCTGCAGCAGCTAATGCCACGACGTGCTCCTGAGAAAAGTTTAGTCGAATGCTATCACTTGACGTAGGCCCAAACTCTGATCCAGGCGTAACTGTCACGCCTGCCTGGTGTCGAAGCAGGCGTACAAATGTTTCTGGTTCGATGTCGAGGAGCGGCAGCTGTGGGAAAAGATAACTCCCAGCCTGTGGTGTTGCTGTAAATAAATCAGCTGATCTAAAGATATTCAGTAGGCCGTCGCGTATTGCTTCGTGATCACTGATACGTTTTTCCATCCAACCTGAAGGTTCCTGAAACCAAGTTTCTAGAGCCGCTTGATTGTATCCTGCTGCACGAAGAGAAACGATTGCTTGAAGACGTTCCATCCGATCAATTAATTTAGAGGTGCCGAATGCTGTTCCAAGACGTAAGCCACTGAGAGATTCAGTCTTTGATGGACCCATGATAGTGATAAGGTTTTCCGGTTGAATATCACAGGCCCGAAGATGGGTATAAACCTCACCGCTGAATAACATCCGAGAGTACAGTTGATCCACGATTACCGTTACGCCATATGCTGCTGCGAGTGCTGAAATTGAGGTGATTGAACTACTGGAATATACCAGGCCTGTTGGATTGTTCGGTGTCGAAAAGACAAGTACTTCCGTGCCGCTTTTAAAAGCTGCTTCTAGTCGATTTAGATCGAGACTATTTTCAGACGGAGGTCCTTGGTAATGCAGAGGAATAGGTATGATTTCACCACCGAAAAACTTAACAAGTTTGCGGTTGGCGAAATAGTCAGGTTCTACCACAGCAACCTTTGTCCCTGTTGTAACCGATGCACCGAGTGCTAAAAACAATGCTCCCTGAGTTCCTGGTGTTATAATTAATTCGCGATCCGCTGAAACTGGGGTACCCGTAAATGTACCAAGGCGATCGGCCATACTCTCGCGGATCGAGGCCGCACCTCGATACTCAGTGTACGCTTGCTGTCCCCCTTTCTCAAAACCATGTTTCCATGCGCTAGACGTCCCTGGTATTGGTGGAAAAGCATCTACATCCCCATGCGAGAAATCTACTGGAACCCCACTAAATGTCCCACCGCGCATAATAGTATTGAGGTCGACAGAGTCTTGTCGAACCTCCTGACCAGGAGCATTATCTGCCTCAAGCGCCCTAAATTTTTCATCAAGTGTTGTCATATCATTTTCCAGTTATTTTATCCGATATAGCGGAGTTCAGTATCCGTCCTGTCTAGATACCGCAAGCGGGATCTCTTTTGAGGTGAAATATGTTAGAAGGTTCTCTGCAACGATCTGAGAAGCTGTATGCATGTTCGTAGGTGCTGAGATATGCGGTAATACCGTGACATGAGGGTTGTTCCACAGCGGATCAGTCTTTGGTAGTGGCTCGTTTAGAAAAACATCCAGAACAGCGTGTTCTATCCGGCGATCTTCAAGCCCTTTAGTAAGGGCATCAGCATTGATGATATCTGCTCGTGCAAAATTTATTAGTGAAGCACCAGGTTTCATATTTTCAAAAAAGTGATGCTCCAACAACCCACGAGTCTGTGGTGTTGATGGCAGCAAAACAACAATGATATCAACTTGCTTTGCAATCTCTAACAAGCCACTGTCCCCATTGAATGTTTCAACCCCTGGCAATTTTTTTGCTGAGCGACTCCATCCCACAACTTTGAAACCATTTTGATGTAGCCGATTGGCAGACTTTTTACCAAGGTGCCCAAGGCCAAGTATTCCAATTGTTCGCTCGGAAGCCATTAGCACATCATGCTGTTTCCATTCCCGTTGGGTTTGCTGCATAGCGTATTTTGGCATATTGCGATGTAAGTACAGCGTCCAGGCAAGAACCGCTTCAGCCATTGTCTCTGCTAGTTGAGGATCAATAAGGCGCACAATGGCAATTTGGTCATCAGGCAATTCACCAAGCAACTTCTCTACACCTGCCCATAAGCTCTGGATCCACTTCAGATTAGGCAATGCTGACAAATCGGCTGGAGCGGGATTTGCCACAATTGCCACCTCTACACTGTTGCGATCCTTTTCTGAAATATCCCTTATGGGGCGTATATCCATCTTTGGCATAGCAGTTCTCAGTATGCTTAGCCAAGCGGACTCATTATCATTCGGCAGATTATGAACAAATGGGACTAAGTGATTCATCGTGAGCACCTTTTCAAATAACGCATAAATGAACAAATGACTAATTACAGTTAAAAGTTAACCGAATAGTTCTATGCTTTTTCGTTTCGCATTAATACTAGCTCACTCTAAAAAATACGTATACTAAGTTTTTGTAGATTTAGAAAATAGGTTTTCTATGGATACACTGGTTCATTTGCTAAATTATCATCAGCTCTTGTATTCTTCATCTATTAGGCTCCTATATGTTTTGTATAGGAACAATCATGTCTATAAAATGAAATTCCAAAAGATCTGAAACTAGTGGTAAGCTAGAAAACAAAAATGGAGAAAGGAATGCTTGATTATTCGAACAGACTGCTGATTACCGGAATACTCTTTGTATGCTTGTTGACTGGCTGCGGAGAAAATAAACAAACTGAGACTTTGGCCGTTAAGGAGCAACCTGTACCTGCCTCAAGTTCCAAAATCGTCAGCGTTGCACCCGCTGATCTGGTATTGCTCGGCGGCAAGATTGTCACTGTGGATGATTCCCTGGGCACTGTTGAAGCGATTGCTATACGGGCACACGAAATTCAGGCAGTGGGTACCAATGAAGAAATCAATAGGTATATAGGCAAAGGAACTCGCACCATCGAACTGGATGGTAAGCTAGTGATACCAGGGTTTATTGAAGGCCATGGCCACTATTTGAGCCTGGGCCGTGCCAGACAGATTCTAGATCTCACCGGTGTTGACAACTGGGAACAAATTGTTAGTAAGGTATCGCAGGCGGTGGATAGTTCGGAAGAGGGTGAATGGATTTTTGGCAGAGGCTGGCATCAGGAAAAGTGGGACTCGTTACCTGAAGACAGTGTTGAGGGGGTTCCTACCAATCAAACTTTGAACAGCATTTCGCCAAATAATCCAGTTTATCTTGGCCATGCCAGTGGGCACGCTTCGTATGCCAATGATGCGGCTTTGGCTGCAGGTGGTATTGATGATGACACTTCAGATCCAGCTGGTGGAACGATCGTTCGAACAAAAGATGGTAAAGCCACTGGGCTTCTTAGAGAGAATGCCCAAGACCTTGTGGAAGGTGCGATCGATGAATATCTGTCTCTACGTAGCGAAAAAGAAAGAGATCAGATTCTACGTGAACGGGTGCAACTGGCGGGCAAAGATGCACTCTTTTATGGCGTCACATCATTTCATGATGCGGGTTCATCATTTGAAACCATTGATTTTTTCAAGCAAATGGAGGATGAAGGAAATCTTCCTATACGGCTTTATGTGATGGTCAGAAATCAGTCAAACGAAGAGATGGCTGAAAAGCTTAGTGATTACAAGATGGTTGCGGATGGAAATGACTTTCTCACTGTACGTTCGATCAAACGACAAATAGATGGTGCACTGGGAGCGCACGGTGCTTGGTTGCTTGAGCCTTATGACGATTTACCTTCAACAGCAGGACTTGTCCTAGAGCCTGTGGAAGAAATTGAGCGAACTGCTGAATTAGCTGTTGAAAATGGTTTTCAAGTGAACATTCATGCTATAGGTACGCGCGCGAACCGGGAAAGCTTAGATATATACGAGCGTATCTGGGAGAAAATGGATGTTAGTGGAAAAGATCTTCGTTGGCGGGTTGAGCATGCTCAGCATATTCACCCCAATGATGTCCCTAGATTTGGTCAATTGGGTGTGATAGCCGCTATGCAAGGGATCCATTGTACCTCTGATGGTCCTTGGATACCTTCTCGATTGGGTGAAGAACGCACAGGGATTACTTCTTACCCTTGGCGCGACCTGATCAATACGGGTGCGATTATCGGCAATGGAACAGATGTACCGGTAGAACCGATTGACCCATTCGCTTCTTTTTATGCAAGCGTTACCCGTATGACAAATAAAGGTAAGTTATTTTATCCAGAACATGTGATGACTAGGATGGAAGCGTTGAAAAGTTATACCATCAACAATGCTTATGCAGCTTTTGAAGAAGACATCAAGGGTAGTCTCACACCTGGAAAACTTGCAGACATTGTTGTTTTGTCACAGGATATTATGACAGTCCCAGCAGAAAA
>JAAGZM010000435.1 GCA_024206355.1 Gammaproteobacteria bacterium
ATTTCCTTGTCTAAATCTTTTAAGCCTTCAATGTAATTAGCAAAAGCATTAGTTGGTGGTGGTATACCTATAGAATCTACAAAGTTTTTTAAAGATGCTAATGAATTATCCATTGTGGTTTTTAGCGATTTCGCTTTTTTTTCATACTTTGTTATATACAACCCTAGAGTGAAAATCATTTTCATTAACGCAGCTTCTTCATCATTTAAAGCTCTTAATTTCGCATTTAATTTATCCGCATTTGGACCAGCACTTTTAAACTTCTGAATGACTTTTTCTTTTTCTTGTTGCAAAATAGTCAAACTTGAAGATAATGCATTCGCACTATTTTTCATATTATCAATTGATAAATTAGCAGAAGCTAAATCTAAATTCTCTAAATCCATAACAGAAACTTTTCTAACTAAAGATTCCATCTTTTTATCTGATTCAAATATAGTTCTGTTTAATTCTGCTAACTCTTCTCTTGCTTGTATAGAATCTTGTACCCAAGAAGTCATTTTATAAGCAAAAACTGCAAAACCTGTTCCAGCTGCAACAGCTGCTGCTGCTAATGTTCCTAATGGTGTGGAAAATGCTATTAAATACCCAAGAGCCCTTACAAAAACTCCTGTAGCTACTGAAGTAGATGCAAATGACGCTTGCAATAATACTAGTGCTTTTATAAGCTTAAAAATTACAAACCCACCAGATAAAGCAACAAGAATAGCTTTATTTTCATATAAAATTTCAATAAAATCATATATAAAATTACCTATAGTTAAAATGGCTTTCCCTAGAAATTTTAATGCAACCATAAGCTCTCTTATAGAAACAGTTAATTTTTTTACACTATCTGTCATTTGAGGAAACTGTTTTCTAAATTGCTCGATTAAAGTTTGGTCTCCAGATAGTTGGATTAGTGCTCCTGATATAATATTTAGAGCGTCTTTTAATGCCCGACTATTAATAATGGAATTCATCCAAAGTTCCCAACCAATCCTAACTCTAGCTTCTGCCGCTTCAATATTGTCTAAAGCAAAAGTATATCTCATTGACTCATTACTTAATTTTTCTAATGCTGTAACTAATAAGTCAATATCCAGCTTTCTTCCAGATGATAATTCTTTTAAAGAGACACCAGCATACCCAGCTTCATCAGCTACATCTCTTAAGGCTAGTTTAAATAATGGTAAGTTTTCTGAAATAGAACGATACTCATCCCCCATTAAGTATCCTGCTGAGAAAGATTGAGATAGCTGAATTAATGCGTTATTTAATTCCATAGTGGTCGTACCTACTGCACGAGCACTCATAATTAAACCTTCAGTCCATTTAACTAATGTCTTAGAGTCAAAAGCTCCTTCTGTAGTCACCGCAAAACGAGTTACAATCCTACCCATATCCTGAATAGCAAAACCAGTTTTTAAGGCTGATGCTTTTAAGACCTCCATTGTATCTGCTGTTCCGGTAAAAGTTTGAAGCTTTTTATTTAAAAGATCAACAGACTCAGCAGTTTTATTAACTTCAATATATGTCTTAATACCAGCATAAGCAGTGGCAGCAAGCATTGCTGCTCTAAACAAAATTAATTGTGAACGCAAAAATTTATTGGTTAATGTTAATGAACCTTGAAGTGATTTATTAGATACACTTGCTCTTCTAAGTGATTTATTATATTTATTTGTTGAAATAGAAACCAAATTTAAAGCTTTATTAACTTTTAATGCTGCTTTAACTAACTCATTTTGTCTTTTGGTAAATGAAGCGGAATCTCTAATTGACCTTTTTACAATAAGGCTATTTCCATCTAGTGTAATTCCAAATAATTTATAAGTTTTAGCTAGTTTAGCAGCAGATGCATTTACTGCCTTATCAATAGCTATTTTATGTCTTGAGTTCGCTACTTCATTACTTGTAAGAGCTGTCATTTTTCTAAGTTGAGCAGCTAACTCTTTTTGTGCTTGTATAGATTTTTTGTCTATATTAGTTGATTTCTTAGTTTGAATTTCGAGTCTCTTTTTCTCCTTAGTTAACTCGGACAGTGCTTTTTTAAGTTTTACAGTGGCGTCATCATTTCTATGAAAAACTTTTTCAAGCTTTTCTAAATTTCTTAGTGCCCTATCAGCATCTACAGTAATTTTAGTTTGATAATCCACTTAAATACCCTTATTTAACATTTGTGTTTTGAGTTACATCTATCTTTTTCTTGGCCTTTTCCACTTCTTTATGGTAATGAGCTATCTTTTTATCAATGTTTTTTATTACAGAAATAACAGTTGTTTTACAAAATGGAACAGGGTATATATCAAAATAATGTTTGAAATCAGTTATTGTTAAATGATATTCAAACCCAGTTAAACTCTTTAAATTTTTATAGCATTTAAAATACCACATCTCAGTTTCATTATCTAAATCTGGTATATGGTCTAGTGGGGTTTCTTCCCCTTGCTTCTTTAAACCTTCAAAGTGTTTA
>JAAGZM010000436.1 GCA_024206355.1 Gammaproteobacteria bacterium
AAGGGCGCCACCCAGCGCTTCTTTCACGCTTCCAGGCAGTACCCACGCACATACATAAAAAATGTTTTGTATTTGCGTATAAATTTTATAAATTCCCGCGCGAGTGATTATTTTTTTTTTGTTGATATAAGTATGTGAAATTGCAGGATATTGGGGTAAAAAAAATATAAACACAAATAAATAAACAAAAAAAAAAAAAATGTATATAGCGATTCGAGGTTTCGATCCTCGGACCTTTGGGTTATGAGCCCAACGCGCTACCGCTGCGCCAAATCGCTGTGAATTATATAATGTATATATATATATATAATAGCAAAATAAAAAAAATAATATTTGCTCACGACAGGGATCGAACCTGCGACCGTTGGCTTATTAGACCAATGCTCTACCAACTGAGCTACGCGAGCTGATTAATTGATAGTGTATGTATGTGTGTGAATATAAAAATAAAAAAATGTGAATCTCTCCAGCTGGATTCGAACCAGCGACCTAGGGATTACAAACACATTACAGTCCCCCGCTCTACCAACTGAGCTATAGAGAGTAGATTTTATGTGACTTGACAAAAAGAGGTTCTACCGGGATTTGAACCCGGATTGC
>JAAGZM010000437.1 GCA_024206355.1 Gammaproteobacteria bacterium
GTCAAGTCAATAAGTCTAAAAAACGTGCAATCAAATGTGTAGGCAAACTCACTCAATGGGTGAATACTAATCTTTCTGTAAGTTGCTGTTTTGAAATAAATAACCATAAGTCAGAGCCGGTCAACTGAGGATTCTAGGTTTAATAATGTATTTTTCAACCAACCTCTAATTCTTTTTATTACTAATAGCTCTGATCCTCTAAAATCAATTCCACTTCCAGGAATAACAAGTTGTTTATAGTTATCAGAATTTAGTTTTAACTTTCTATTGTGTGCCGGTCCTTTATTGGAAAGATTGGATACATCAAGAACAGGAATTTTTATTGCTGAAAGATTTTTCACAATTAATGAGGTGCGCGGTTTAATAGGATGTTGCAAATTCAGTGTTATCAACCCAGCAGGTTTTATCACCCGACTAGAAATGAGTTCCAGTACCAATTCAGCAGTTGCTCCTTGAGCAAGTAATACGTACTTATCTCCCTTAGCAAGTAATTCATCTTCCGCAGCCAAGATCCTTTCCAGTAGCTTAGCCATATTTTTTGTTTCTTGATCGGCATACCATTTTTTTGCATCGGGAATAACCTGGGGCGATTCTGTTGGTGCATTGTCACTCTCTTCTCCTAAGGCTTCGGTTGTTGTTTGCGCTTCAGGGAATGATGGTGAAGGTGCGGAAAAATCAAATATTGGAAGGCTGATCCCAAGTGTATTCCAACCTTTTGAGGACAACTCATCGATTAACTGCGTTAATATACCAAGTGACTTTGCCGATCGGCCTGGGGTAGGTAATATAAGCAAACTTCCTACGGTTTTTCCACTGGTGTCAGCATTGAATATACCTAAAAATTCTGTCTTACCTGCTGTCAGCCACTTAGCCTGACTATCACCCAATTGCTCAGCTAAGATACGATCGTTTCTTAAGCTTGGAGGTTCTACTAGTTCAGCTTTCGAAGCTTCACTCTCAGCTGCAATGATCTCTACATCGATAAATAAAATGAGTAATAGGGCTAACAATCCTGATGAGAGTATTTGTAGAGTAGACATTGATGCCTCCTATATTCCATAAAATTTATAAACATAAGGAAACATAATGCCCCTCACAAAACCGTACTTGGATATTTCCCTCATACGGCTCTTCAATTTAATTCACACTTTCATGTAACGACGGGCTTTGTTGAATAGCTTAAAATTTGTACAAATCATAATACAACTCTAGCTATTCAATCGTGTTATTTTTCCAATTTCAGGGAAGTCTTCCATAAATGTTATGATAGCAGAAAACTAAAATGGAATACAAAACGTCATGCCCAACAAATATCCTGAGAGAAAAGGCTTGGATATTGTCCCTCGCATTTACTAGATCGTTCATATTTCATGCATCTTTTTCCGTTTATATCGGTGATAAAGACCACCTAAACATGACAACTCAAGTAGCTGAGCAGACGATGATCTTTGATTCGAGATTGGACGTTCAATAGCAGGTTCTTTCTCAAGATCAAGGTGAGTCATATCATCCTAGAATCCTCAGTTGACCGGCTATGAATTATGATTATGTACTTCAAAACAACAACTTACAGAAGGATTAGTATTCATCCATTGATTGAGCTTGCCTACGCATTAGATTGCACGTTTTTTAGTGAATTATTATTTCACCGAGAATTGCTGATCAAACTATCAGTGTAGACAAGTAACCAATAACGCCACCGAAAACACCGCCCCAAACAACCAGCCACCCTAAATGTTTTTTAATCATATCTTGTACAATCTCTTTCACCATTTGTGGCGTTAATTCAGATAATCGCTTATCAATAATTGAGGATACTTTTGATTTAATATCAGTTAATATTTCAGGCTGTTCTATTTCTGTTTTTAGTAACTCTGCAAATTCTTCTGTCTTAGTCATATCTTTTAGCGACTCTTTCATTTTCTCCATGAAAGGTTCTCTTAAAGGCATCAACGCTTCCTGCCCGCCAATCATTCCCAACATTCCACCAAAAGAAGAATTCATAATTACTTCAATTAAATCATCAAACGCTGGTGAAAAATCAACTTTCTCTATCACAGGGGCTAAATTGAGATCATATTGAACACCTTCTGCACTACTTAAAAATTTATTAATGTTTTCATCAGTAAAAAACTGCTCCATCATCATTGACTGGATTGCTTTTTTAAAATCTTCAAATCTTGCAGGGATAACACCGGAACCATAAAGGCCCGGTACTTTTTCAAATAACATATGGATAGCCAACCAATTGGTTAAAGCACCTGAAAAGGCAAATAATCCGATCGCTAAAGTTGTTTCCTGATGCATCAAATACCCAATGATGATAAGTGCCAATGCAAGCAGATTTGTAAGAAAACTTTTATTCACTTTTATTCCTTAA
>JAAGZM010000438.1 GCA_024206355.1 Gammaproteobacteria bacterium
CATTGGAGTCAATCTCTGTATGAATAATATCTATTAGATCACAGATAAGATCGGCATTCAAGACTATAGGTGAAATATATCGTTAGTATTGAAAATAATTTTAAAATGGCTATTTGGGGAGTAATTCTACAGCCTCAACGTCGAGATCATGGGGGCGTCTTTTTGCCTCCCATGCATCTCTTGGTTAGGTTCTTTCTCTATATCATTAGTCATTTGGTTTTGTATCTATTACTGTTATTTTTTCTGAATTTTTTAAAATTTTCTCTACTTCTTTTTCACTATATCCAACAGTTTCTAGGTGAATGACTTTTTTATCTTTTGTTTGAATAAATACTTTTCTTGATGACCGTGCTTTTAACCACTGAACAATAATTGTTGCAAGTGAAACAAAAACAGATGCTTCTCCTAAGGCCGTAATAATTTGAACTGACTCTCCCGCATTATAAAATACACCAGGTGTGGGATGATTAGTTTCAAAATTAATTCCATTCATTTCAAGTTCAGAAAGAAAAGATTCTTTGGTCTCTTTAAAATATTCTAATCTAATATTGCTATCTTTCATTATTTCTCAATTATGGTTCTATATAAGCACCAACTTGACAATTTGTTGGCCTTGTTGTGTCCCATTGTTCAATTAGTAAATCTTTTGAATAACTGTGCCAATATTTAATCTTTTTTAAGTCTCTATTGCCTGCCTTTCCTTCAAGAAGTTCACAGTTATCTATTGTAAAGCTAGCATTTACATTTGGAGACTTAACATGAAAATGTGGTGGTGGATGTTCGTTTGAATATATTTCAATTTTTAATCCATTAACCCTTGCAACAAGTTGCCTTATTTCGATTAAAAATAATTCTCCATTTTCTTCCCATACATTGCATGGATTGTGAAGTATTGCTTCTAACCAAGTTGCATAGTCAGTGATTCCCTCCAACTCATCGGGATTTACCATATGGAAAAATGGAGTATTTTTTAATTCATTCTTTGTCATGTCAGATATTTTCAATTTTTATAAACACCTAACG
>JAAGZM010000439.1 GCA_024206355.1 Gammaproteobacteria bacterium
AGCATATTTACCAGATTAGCTAGCCAAAAAAGTTCTTTTTCATCAACTCATAATCAGCACAGAGAGTAACGATTGCCGTTTTGTCAAAGAGTTTTAAGCCACTGAGCACCATATGCTTTTCACCTTTGCCGATTATTTGTTGATCAGCAATCAAGTTAAATGCCAAGCAAACATTTCCTCGCTTACCATTAACTTCGAATGTAGTTTTTTCTTTATCAAGTTCCAGTGTGACATTGGGAAGGTCGAGTCTATCAAGTTCGATCATCATACTTTTATACATCACCATAGGACGGCCGATGTTAATCATCATCCCTTGTGCTTCCATTAATGGGACCAAAATATGAGGGAAGGTATGTCCAGAAAATGTAACATAGCTGCGAGTGAGGTTGTCGATGAGTTCGCTGTTATTAGTATTTTCCCCTGAATGCTCAATACTCAAATATTCTTTATCATTGTCACCATTAATAGAAAATTGAGGAGAGTCTACAGGCATGTTTAAGGTGACTTTATTAGTTACCATACCTGAAAAAGTAAAGCTCATCTGTTTAGAACAGCCGTATTTGGCAAGTACCAAAGAAAATAATAAATCACCAGGAACGCAAAATCGTTTGGCATCGATATTGTGTAGTGGATTAAAGTCATTGGCAATGTGTTTTGCAAAATCACTTGCTTGAAGACGGGTGAAGGTAACCTTATTATCGGTTTCGTTGTAGTACTGATCTATTAACATAATAATGTCTCTGTCCTATTAATTTTTATCTAATCAGTGGGTATGACTGCTCGTCAGCGACTGTAAGTGTTTGAAAATACCAAATAAAAAGAGGTGCAATCAAATGCGTAGGTAAACTCACTCAATAGATGAATACTAATCCTTCTGTAAGTTGTTGTTTTGAAGTACATAATCATAATTTTGAGCCGGTCAACTGAGGAACCTAGGTATAATTATTTCCCCAGAATATTTTTTGTTTGCAGTGGTTGCAGCTATTGTCCAATCCTTATTTTTAAGTAAAATTATACCTTCTATTCCCTGCGTCGTTCGATTTCTTTACGAACTTTTTCACAACCATTAGCAAAAACGGCTGACTTATTTGGAATACTGTCGCAATGGCGTTGTTTTTCAGCTAGCTCTTTATCTGACATTCCACTATATTTTCCCACCCCACAAGCGGTAGCTAGCAAACTAATCAGTATTATCAATGTTATTTTACTGAGCTTCATTTTATGGTTCCTGCAATAAAGTTGACTAATCATAATGGCTATTTATCAAAAAGATCAATTAAAATTGACTATTTTAAATTAAGACACTGTGTTAGATAGACTACAACTAACTAGTTAGGGTAGTGTACAAGACATGATATAGTATTTATCATTTTATACTCAAATTGCTCTAGCCACGTTACTTGCAAAAAAGGATAACAAGATGAATCAATGTATTAAAGCTATAAGATCCCTAACAGTTCCATTGGTACTTTTTGTGTTTTCAACCCCGTTACTATCTGCACCAGCTACTCAAGAGAAGCCTAATATTGTCTTGGTCCTAATGGATAATTTTGGCTATGGAGAAATTGGTGTCTATGGTGGTGGAGAGTTGCGCGGGGCGCCTACACCATCAATTGACAGCATAGCAGCTGAAGGTTTCCAGCTAACAAATTATAATGTTGAAGCAGAATGTACACCATCTCGTGCTGCTTTGATGACAGGTCGCTATGGGGCTCGAACTCGACTGCGCCCAAAGGGCCCGCCAAGAGGCATATGGTATGGTATTAGCAAGTGGGAAATTACACTGGCGGAGATGTTGTCAGAGCAAGGTTACGCAACTGGCATGTTTGGAAAATGGCACTTAGGAGACACCAAAGGTCGTTTCCCGACAGATCAGGGTTTCGATGAGTGGTACGGAATTCCGAATTCATCGGATCACGCTTTCTGGCCTGATAGCGACAGCTTCCAGAAAGATGCTGGTGTAGAGTTCACTTACACCATGACATCGAAGCGCGGCGAGACACCCAAAAAGCAGGAAATTTATAACCGTGCCAAACGTGCAACCATCGATCGGGAAATCACCGATCATGCCATTGATTTCATTAAACGTAAGGCCAAAACTAAGAAGCCATTTTTCGCTTATCTCCCTTACACACAAACCCACGAACCTGTTGATGCCCATCCCGACTTTAAAGGCAAGACTGGAAACGGTAGTTTCGCCGATGTACTGGCACAAACCGATGCCTATGTGGGCGAACTTCTGGATACGATTGATAAGCTCGGACTCAAAGAAAATACCATATTTATCTTTACCTCGGACAATGGTCGCGAAGGCATTAGAAGGTCGTTTGGTTCTACAGGAATTTGGCGAGGAACGATGTTTTCTCCCTATGAAGGTTCTTTGCGTGTACCTTTTTTGATCCGCTGGCCTGGGAAGATCCCCTCGAAACAAGTGTCAAACGACATTGTACACACGATAGACTTGTTTCCCACATTGGCTAATTTTGTCGGTGGCAAAATCCCGCAAGATCGTATATTAGATGGTGTTAACCAATCTGATTTCCTGAAGGGTAAGAAGAAGAAATCAGCACGCGAATCCATGGTCATTTACCTCACCAGCGAGCTATTTGGTGCGAAATGGCGCAATTGGAAAATCCTTCTCAAAGAACTCAGTGATAATTATGCGGTACAAAATATAGCATATCCGTCAGTTTACAACCTGATCGTAGATCCAAAAGAAGAGGAACCTGAAAAATTCTATCTTGATGATACTTGGGTAGACACTCCGTTATGGAAAGTTATAGAGGAACACCAAGCATCGATGGAAAAAGATTCCGGTGCTCCGGACGCTTAAATATAG
>JAAGZM010000440.1 GCA_024206355.1 Gammaproteobacteria bacterium
TTGATTTTCAATTTATGGGTGTCTTGGATCTTCTTGTTCTTAAAACCATAATTTAATAACTTACAAGTCAAGTTTTCCAGTTATTAGTTCGAGACATATTTATTTTGACAGTACCCTTTTCGGACTTAGAGAGCCAGATAATTTCGGACGCTCAGTTATCTTAGTTATTTTTACTTTAAACCTTTGACATTTTCATTAGCTACATTTTTTGCCAAGTCTTTTGCTAGTTTTTTAAATTCTTTTTGTTCAAAAACCAATGGCTGATGAAAAACAGGTTCTGTCGCATCCAGTTATTCAGGTAGCAATATATCACATTTTCTCTCTTTGCTATTCTGCCAAGGCATAGAGCAACTCTGCGGGAGTTTTTGACATTCCCGCCTGATATCGCATTTGTCCTTTTCTCAACATCCTTACCAATTCGATACCAGCCAAGGTTTTCTGTGCACTGAAAAAACACTTGAAACCTAACATCGGCTTTGTTATCCGTTTTATTAGGCGGTGATCTTGTTCTAAAGCTTGCCCCATGACCGCAGGGAATGCTTTGGGTACTATATTATTCAGGTATTTGCATTGCCGGATTTTGATCCTCGTTCTTTCTTCTTTATTGTACTGCTTGATGGCCGCTGTATTAGCCCCGCTTTTATCGATATTGATCAATCCAGGCTTACCATTGGTACAGATAGCCTTTTTCAAATAACGTAAAGCAGCTTTCTTATCTCGTTTAGCTGTTAGAAGAAAATCTATAGTTTCACCATACTTATCAACAGCTCTGTAGTAATATTTCCACTCGCCTTTTACTCTAATGTAAGTCTCATCAAAACGCCATCGACCACATGGTTTTCGTTTTTTCAGACGAAATTTTTGCTCAAGAAGAGGCGCATAATAAACAACCCAGCGCTGAATTGTACTGTGATCAACATCAAA
>JAAGZM010000441.1 GCA_024206355.1 Gammaproteobacteria bacterium
CCTGGTGCAAAAGTAACCGTTGAAATTGCAAAGCTAAGAAATGCTACACCTGGGGTGATGTTAATCTCACCTCCACCTCATCATGATATTTACTCAATCGAAGATATAGCTCAGCTAATTTTTGATTTAAAGCAAGTCAATCCTAAAGCACTAATTTCTGTTAAGTTGGTGTCAGGACTAGGTGTCGGAACCATTGCAGCTGGTGTTGCAAAAGCCTATGCAGATATGATCACAATTTCTGGCCATGATGGCGGAACTGCAGCGAGTCCTCTTACCTCAGTGAAGTATGCAGGCACACCTTGGGAGCTTGGTTTAGCTGAAGCTCATCAAGCATTACTTGCCAATAATTTAAGGGATCGTATTCGCCTACAGGTTGATGGTGGTTTGAAAACTGGCCTTGATGTTATTAAAGGAGCAATCTTAGGTGCTGACAGTTTTGGATTTGGTACAGGTCCAATGGTTGCCCTTGGTTGTAAATTCCTACGAATATGCCATCTCAACAATTGTGCTACCGGTATTGCCACACAAAATAAAACATTAAGAGATGAACATTTTACCGGTTTACCTGAAAAGGTAATGCGATATTTTGAGTTTGTTGCTGAAGAGACTCGGCAATGGCTTGGAAAGTTAGGCGTGGCAAGTCTTGATGAATTAATTGGACGAACCGATTTATTAACGCTATTACCTGGAGAAACATCCAAGCAAAAGAACCTCGATTTGAGTGCGATCCTTAATGCGGCAAAACGTCCAGATTCTGGTGTTGCTCACTATATGAATAAGAACAATCCTCCTTTTGATGAAGGCTTATTGAATCAGCAAATACTTAATGATGCAAAAGAGAAGTTCGAGTATCAGGAAAAAGTTGTACTTAATTATCCAATCTGCAATTATGATCGCTCTGTTGGAGCTAGTTTTGCAGGTTATATTGCTCAACAGAAAAATCCTCAAGATTTCTTATTGAAGTTGAATTTTAAAGGTATTGCTGGCCAAAGTTTTGGTGTCTGGAATCATGAAGGAATGGACTTAAATCTCCAGGGTGACGCAAATGATTATGTTGGTAAAGGCATGTCAGGCGGTCATATTAGCATTTTCCCTCAAGAGAATATCAGCTACGTCGCAAGCCGAGGTGCAATCATTGGAAACACCTGTCTCTATGGAGCAAGTGGCGGCTCAATCTTTGCTGCAGGACAAGCCGGTGAACGTTTTGCGGTTAGAAATTCTGGGGCTTTAGCGGTTGTTGAAGGCGTGGGGGATCATGGCTGCGAATATATGACAGGGGGAACAGTAGTCATCCTTGGACCTGTCGGAGACAACTTCGGAGCTGGCATGACAGGTGGTCAGGCAATCGTACTCGATTTATCAGACACCATATTTGAACAAACCAATACTGATACAGTAGAAATTATCGATATGAGTGAAGTTGATTGTGATAACGAAGAACTTATACTACATTCTTTGCTCTCTGAACATATCAATCGAACTAACAGTCGCTGGGCTCAAAAAATTGCTAACAATTTTGATCACTATCTTGACTCATTTAAGTTGATCATTCCCAAAGGTACATTTTCTGATATTTCTCAATCTGAAGCTATTAACGTTAGGGGTATAAAATGAACGATAACTCTAATGACAACAAGTTTGATCACACTGATACCCTCACTTTTTTAAAGTATCAGCGTGAAACTGCCGCTAAGCGAACTAGCAGTGAACGACAGGTTGATTTTGATGAAATTTATCAATCAAAAAATGATGATGATCTCCAAACTCAGTCAGGTCGTTGTCTTGATTGTGGTAATCCATACTGTGAATGGAAATGTCCTCTTCATAACTATATTCCCAACTGGTTAGCGCTATCATCGAAACAGCAATTCAAGCAAGCAGCAACGTTGATGCATGAGACAAATCCACTACCTGAAATATGTGGCAGAGTTTGCCCTCAGGACAGATTATGTGAACAGGCCTGTACATTAAATACTGGCTTTGGAGCCATTACCATTGGCGCTATCGAAAAGAATGTTGCCGATATGGCACTTGCTATAAACTGGCGTCCAGATCTATCACAGGTGCAAGATACTGGAAAATCTGTTGCCATAGTTGGTGCTGGTCCTGCCGGACTAGGTTGTGCAGAGTTACTTGTACGAAACGGTGTTAAGCCCGTAGTTTACGATCAATATCCAGAAATTGGCGGTTTACTGACCTTTGGAATACCAGGGTTTAAACTCGAAAAATCTGTGATAAAAAA
>JAAGZM010000442.1 GCA_024206355.1 Gammaproteobacteria bacterium
AAATATGCAATCATCCGATGGTTAAACTGAATTGCTGCAATATTTTCAAACCAATTTAACCAAAATGGCTGTAACGTATACATTCCACTCGGTATAAACTTATCACCCATCAGAGGAAAAGTATTAAAAGCATATCCGGCTTTTGTACCAGCTACAAATCCACCCGTTGAAATCATAAATACAATCAAAGCTGTTAGTCCAATAGCATAACGATAAAGCTTCTTCCCTGACGTCTCCAATATCACTATAGACGATTTCTTTTGTAAGCCAAAAGCTACCCACAATATATAAATATAAATTGTCACAGCCGCTAGTAGATGGGCTGTTAACCGGTATTGACTTACTTGTGGATCATTCACCAGACCGCTTTTTACCATATACCAGCCGAGTAAACCTTGCATACCACCAAGAAAAAACATAGTGATCATTTGCCCTAACATGGAACGCCGAATTCTACCCCTAAACCAGAAAAATAAGAATGGTACTAAAAATAACAGCCCAATAAGGCGTCCGAGCACTCGATGAAAATATTCAAAATAAAAGATCGATTTGAATTCATCCAAAGACATTCCTGTATTTATTTTTTGATATTCAGGAAACTCTTTATAGCGTTCAAATGTTTGTGCCCATTGAGTTTCATTCATTGGTGGAACAACACCCATAATCGGGTTCCAGTCAACCATTGATAGCCCGGAATGTGTTAGACGAGTTGCACCGCCTAATATAATCATAAAGAAAATGACAGAGGCAACAAAAATTAGCCAGGCAGAAACTTGCTTGTCATACTTATTCTGAAGTGATGGCTCAATACTCATAGGGAAGTTCTCAAAGATAGTTTGGTATAAAGTGAAGTAATAGCAATAAATAATAGAGCTGCAAACAAGTTATGCAGAACAACTAAAGTGATAGATAATGAAAAGACAAGTGTACTCATACCCAGTATAAATTGCAGTATGAGCAGACCTAATACAGATAAACAATCCTTGCGTACGCCTCTCTCAGATAGTTTTTGCCTTTTCAATAGATAGGCAACAATTAGAGAAAAATATAGCAAGGCAAATATCGCAAATAGATGATGAATAAACTGAATAACAGCCATTTTATTTTCAGTGATGACTTTAGAATGTTGATCCAGTTGTAATGACTCAATGGGGTTAAATGCGTCAATAAGTAAAAAGGTATCATGCTTCATATCATCGCAGATCATTAACTTTTCACAGCTAGTTCCAGCATAATTAGCGCTTGTCCATCCACCAATAAAAGTTTGAATGACGATAATAATCAAGCCCCAATAAATAAACTTTGATAATACTAGTGGTGACGACATTACTTTTGGTTTTGTTATT
>JAAGZM010000443.1 GCA_024206355.1 Gammaproteobacteria bacterium
AAAGATCATCGTCTGCTCAGCTACTTGAGTTACCACGTTTAGGTGGACTTCATCACCGATATGAATGGAAAGAAGCTGCATGAAATCAGCACGATCTATTATATGCGAGGGACAATGGTTATTTGCTCTATTTTCTTGCTATTAGTAACAACATCTTACCCAGATGTGATTTTGAATAAAAGCTTCTTGATATTAATCAATATAATAGTCCACACAAACAGAGACTGTTATGTAATAATTCCCACATTAAATATCACTGGGTCCAAGGCAGTAAAATGAGTACTCAAACTAAAGAAAATACCCCTATTAATTGGCAGGAATATTTAAAATCAGGGGATCGTATGTTTATTGGCTCGAATGCAGCCGTTCCAAATGCGCTGATAGACAATCTTATTGAAAATAGTCAAAATCTGCATGATATTGAAGTGGTTCATATATTAACTTTATCTGAAGATGTCTGGGCTGAACCTGAGCATAAAGACTTATTCAAGGTGAATGCCTTATTTATTGGTGGTAAAAAAATACGCAAAGCTGTTGCAGAAGGACGTGCAGATTATACACCCTGCTTTTTGTCTGAAGTGCCCACTCTTTTTGAGGAAAATATACTTCCTCTTGATGTAGCATTAATTATGGTAAGCCCTCCCGATGAATATGGTTACTGTTCTTTGGGTGTGAGTGTTGATGTGGTGTCAGCGGCGGTAAAAAATGCCAAATATGTAATTGCGCAAATTAACTCTAAGATGCCTTGTACAAATGGTCATAGTTTTGTTCATATGGATGAGATATCTGCTTGGATGGATGTTGAACAGACTCTGCCTGTTTTACCTCCACCAGTACTTGATCAGATCACAGAACAAATTGGACAATATGTTTCAGTATTAATTGAAAATGGCTCAACTTTGCAGCTGGGTATTGGAAAAATTCCTGATGCAGTTCTGCGTTACTTGGCAAACCACAAAGATCTTGGTTTACACAGTGAAATGATTTCTGATGGTATTATTGATCTGATGTTGACGGGTGTTATTAATAATCGTAAAAAAACCTTTCATAAAGGTAAGTCAGTGGTGACTTTTTGTCTTGGCACTCAAAGGCTATATGATTATGTTGACTGTAATCCTCATATTGAATTTTTTCCTTCTGAACATATCAACTCACCGGTTGTAATTGCACGAAATGATAAGATGGTTTCCATCAACAGTGCAATTGAAGTCGATTTGACCGGTCAGGTTGTCTCTGATTCCATTGGTTACAAATTTTTTAGCGGCATTGGTGGACAGGTTGATTTTATTCGAGGAGCCTCTTTAAGCAAGGGCGGAAAGCCGATTATTGCATTGCCATCAACAACTAAGGATGGAAAAATATCACGAATAGTTCCTCATGTGACAGAAGGTGGGGGAGTGGTAACCTCTCGCGGCCATGTTCACTATGTTGTGACCGAATATGGTATTGCTTCACTACAAGGTAAAAGCATCCGTGAGCGAGCTTTGGAACTTATCCGTATTGCACATCCAAAATTCAGAGATGAACTTCTTAGTGAAGTACGTAATCATTATTGGGTACCAGAATATCAGGAGAACACGCCCTCATCTGTGCCAGAATTAGGCCCCGTTGAACTTAAAAAGTTTTCCTTTGAGAATGTTGAGCATATCTTAAGGCCACTTTGTCCAGCTGACGAACGTAAGTTGCAAGAATTCTTCTACTCTCATAATAAAGAAACATTGATGATGCGATACAATCATCATGTTTCGCAAATGTCTCGTGAAAAATCATGTAATCTGGTGAGTGTTGATCAACATAAAGATCTTGCATTATGTTTCATTGAAACCGATCATTTAGGAGAGAGCATTCAAGCAGTTGGTCGATATTATTTTCTAGAAGCGGATAATAGTTGCGAAGTAGCTTTTGTTATCAAAGAAAGTAAGCGTGGTAAGGGTATGGCAAAAGCACTACTATATGAAATGAAAGCTATTGCCAAGCAAAGGGATTTGAGTAAAATGTTGGCCTTTGTAAGAAGGGATAACAAACCAATGTTGAAGGTTTTTGAAAGTGCTGGATTTGTCCGAAAAGCATCAGAAGATGTAACTGAAGTTCACTTGGAATTGACGCTTGAGAAGTAATTGAGAATAATATAAATATGCCTGTAGCCATTATTAGTCACCCGAATTGTTCAGATCACTCAATGGGTGATTATCACCCCGAATCTCCTGCTCGGATGGCTTCAATTCAAGACCATCTGATTAGTAGTGGACTCGATTTTGCCATCCGCAGTATCGATGCTAATCCCGCTGACAGGAAATTGATTGAATTGGCTCATAATAAAAGTTATGTGGATTTTATATTTGCCAATGCACCTTCAGCAGGAACTTTTCAGTTGGACCCAGATACATTGATGAACCCCTTTACCTTGAATGCCGCATTGCTATCAGCTGGAGCAGCTGTGGATGGGGTTGATCTGGTAATGTCCAAAAAGATGCGAACAGTATTTTGTGCCACAAGACCACCTGGACATCATGCGGAACGTGATAAAGCTATGGGCTTTTGCATTTTTAACAATATTGCAGTTGCCGCATTATATGCAAAGCAAAAGTATAACTTGAAAAGAA
>JAAGZM010000444.1 GCA_024206355.1 Gammaproteobacteria bacterium
AATTAAAAAAACAAAAGGATTAAGACAGGGCAAAGATCACAGACCCAGAGATATTAAAGCAAGGGACAGAGTGAGTTTGTGAGAGAGCTAACAGAGCTATAGAATTGTTGGTAGCGGGCAACCTAAGTGATGATGGTGTAACGATACAAACTATCTACTCATTCTGCAAAGAGGAATGGAATAGTGACCCACTGCTAATTAGTAAACCGTTTCCTTTTACGCCTATTGACGGCCCATCCGGAACACAATTTAACTTAATAAGTGAGTGGGATTGGGCTGATGCGACAACTATCGGTTTAATTCGAGATGGCGGATGGGCTTTAAAAGATAGTGATGGTGTTTCTCAAGAAGAATATATGAATATCACCTCACTTGGTGCTTTCCATGATTCAAATTCAGACACAGCAAGCTATACGCAGGGCGATTTGGATAGCCCTACGGATGTTTTATTGACAGGCGAAGTGAATCAAGCTATCAAAATCTATGGTGATGCTACGCATGGCGACTTTGATTATAGAGCCGATTTTATTATTTATCTAAGAATTATATCATAATCTATTGATACTTATGTTTTAATTACCTAACAGCACCTATCAGCC
>JAAGZM010000445.1 GCA_024206355.1 Gammaproteobacteria bacterium
AGTGTGGGTCAAATTGAAGTCTAATCTTAAATCAGTTTCAAAATTAACTTGCGTATCTCTGTGAGATTTTATAATTTTTGTATTCGCAATATTTAAAGCTGTTTCTATCGCACTTGTGTAGTCTGCATTATCCTGTTCAATATAATAATCATTAGCATTTGCTGTGCCGCCCGTAGGCGTAGAGTAAGCAGCGAATGATTCCCATGTGTTAGAGTCATAGTCTGATTCTATACCGTTGTCCTGGTTCCAATTAATAACACCATATTGACTTATTGACTGTGGGGCCTTAACTGTAATTTGAAATTCTTCTGTTACTGTTTGCGCAAAACGTTTTGCAGCATCAAAAGTTAAGCTAGTCGCATAGTCTGGATGATGATAATTATTTACTTCAAACCAGGTTCCTTTCTCAGCCAACTCTTTAAATAGTGCCGAGAGTTTAAATGCCTGTTTTTTTTCTTGTTCGTTCATGATTATTTCTCCTTTAATAATTCATTTAAAAATGCCTCAGCACCACAATCGCAAGCATCAGAAAGCTGCTTCATCGAAAAATCAGGCTCAGGCCTTTCTATTTCGGTAAGTATTGCATCATACATGCAATATTTAATACCAATACGCCAGGTCTGATACAGTTCACCTTCTGTTTTATCCTCCATTGCTTTGCGCAGGATGTCCATAGCACCTTCCAGCTTGCTCACAATATCCGCTGGCTGATTCACGGCGGTTGATGAAAAATACGCATGACCATTCTTGCATGTGTCGCTTCCGCCTGGTATATTTTCTCTTGTAACCACCTTCTAGTACCAAGTTTCAATTGTTCCATTTCCATTCCTCCCATAGCCAGTCTATTTTTGACTTCAACTGAAATTC
>JAAGZM010000446.1 GCA_024206355.1 Gammaproteobacteria bacterium
CCCTGTAGTTGAATGTCATAGCCAGTGCTGTAACAGCGGCCTCTTTTATCGTATTTCCACTCAAATTTGAATGGCTTACCAAGTAGATTAGTAACTATATGCTTGAACTGATCAGTTTCGAATAATTCTGAATCTTGGAAATTCAGTAGAATATCAGCATCAATTATGAAATTGATAGATTGCAATATATTTAGTACGTCAACTGCTTGTTTACCATAATGATTGTTACCACGGCCCAGTATTACATCATCACCCTGACGATTATGTTTAGGTGTATACCATTTGTAATCTGGTTTATTGAGCTGGTCCAATGTCTTTTGGCTCAGTCGGTAGTTAGACTTAATACTTAAGCCTTTACCTTTGCGGATCTCATATAGACCTATGCCTCTGAGATTGAGTAATGTTTTGGATCCGTATTCAAATGCTTCAACTGGGTCATCGTGTAACCCGGCTGCATAGCCTATCTGCATAGCCAAAGATTGGAATGCAATGGGTTTAGCAGCTGTAAGTAGCTCTGAATACAGCTTAAACAATGCATTCATATTTTGGGTTTCACTCCAAATATCGAAGTACATGTTGTCTAATGGAACTTCTTTCATAATGATATCAATGTCTTTCATGGTTCCTATCTCCTGATTAAAATATACGGACAGCACATAATTAAATGTACTGCC
>JAAGZM010000447.1 GCA_024206355.1 Gammaproteobacteria bacterium
GATTGTTTTAGCTATTTTGATTATTTGGCAGTATGCAAAAAAACTCAATATTGGAAAGTTAGATACTGTGGTTAGTGAGGGCTAAAAATAGTTCTTAGTCTGTTTAACCTAGAATCCTCAGTTGACCGGCTCTGACTTATGATTATTTATTTCAAAACAGCAACTTACAGAAGGATTAGTCTTCATTCATTGAATGAGTTTGCCTACGCATTTGATTGCACGTTTTTTAGACTCATTGACTTGACGGCAAAAGCCTTATATAGAATGACTATGAACGGCTTTTTAGTCGGCGCCACTAAGCCTAAAAAACACACACTCAAACGCGTCCAACTGAGGATGCTAGGTTGAACCTTTTTTAAGGGCTGACTAATTATATTTGTTGATAAACTCGGTCACGGTTGGAGCAATAATCTCTCGAAAACGAGTTCCGCTAAATGTTCCATAATGACCTACTTCCTCATGAACTTCGTGCTTTCTTAAATTCTCTGGGATCTCCGTGCATAATTTTTGAGCAGCCTCAGTTTGGCCAACCGAACAAATATCATCTTTCTCTCCTTCAATTGTATGCAATGCTGTTTTTTTGATTACAGAGAGATCAACAATTTCTCCTCGAAAGGTCATTATTCCATTTGACAGATGATGCTCTTTAAAAATACGTTGCAACGTTTCAATATAAAATTCCGCTGTTAAATCCAAAACAGCCATATATTCATTATAGAAATCACGGTGTTTTTTTGCCTCATTATCTTGGCCATGCATGACATAATTTATATAGTTGAGGTGTTTTCCAATATGGGAACTCATATTCATTGACATAAATGAGAAAAGTTGGATAAATCCTGGATAGACCTTCCTTCCTCTGCCCTTATATCCTTTTGGTACAGTCATAACTGCATTATTTTCAAACCATTCAAGGCTTTTACTGTTTGCATATTCGTTTATATCATTAGGGTTAATACTGGTATCGATTGGACCCGCCATTAATGTTAATGTTTTGGGTGTAGCGGGGTTATTTTGACTAGTCATAACTGCTGTAGCAACAAGTGCTTGCACCGAAGGCTGGCATACAGCCATCATATGAGAATTGGGTCCTAATTCCTCTAAAAATTCAATCAGGTATTCTACATAATCATCAAAACCAAAATCTCCATCAGAAAGCGGGACATCACGAGCATCTAGCCAATCAGTAATATAAACATCATGATCCGGCATCAAACTTTTAACTGTATCTGATAATAATGTTGCATGATGACCCGATAAAGCTGCAACTAGTAATAATTTTGGCTGCTTAACATCTACCGCCTTTTTGAATTGGATCAAATCACAAAATGGTTTGTGGATTACTACTTTTTCATTCACTCTGACAGTCTTTCCATCGACACAGGTATTACCCATCTTAAATGGTATTTTTTCATAGATTTTTGTTGATCTTCGAACTGTTTCAAGCGTTGCGTTAATACTACTTCCAAGATAAGAATTTAATAATGGATTGGAAGGGTGAGAAAAAATATTCTGTCCAGTAGAAATAAAAGCATTCATAAATTCAGCTGAACGACTATAAAATTCATAGGCTTGATATATCATAATACTCCCGCAAATTAATATATTATTGTTATTTATTTATCCGATATTCTTCAAGTTGTTTTTTGCTTGGACAAGTGCTGCACCGCAGTATATACTTGTTTTTCTTAAATTTACAAGTGAAAATTTCTATTACAGTATTTGTGCATAATCTATTTAGTGCAAACTAATAAAGTGAGATATTTAAATGGAAGAGAAACAGCAGACTGAAATTCTGGAGATTATTGAACAGTATACAGGTATGTTTAATAATATGGTTAAACGAATCATGGATGGCACTGAACATCAAGATATTAATATGATGTTTGATCCTGAAGAATTTTCTACATTATTATCAACTGGCGTAAAGGTAGACACTGCTGAATTGTTCAGTAAACAGATGTCTTTTATTGAAATGCAAGCTAAACTTTTCCAGAATGCAACTAAAGCCATGATGGGGGAGCAAGTTGAATCTGTGGTGACAGAAGAACGTGGAGACTCTCGATTTAAAGATAAAAACTGGTCTGAAAATCCTGTTTACAATTATTTGAAACAAGCTTATTTATTAAATTCATCGATGATGAAAGAAATGGTAGAAACATTACAATTCGAAGATCCTAAAGCCGAAGAACAGGTAAAATTTTATACCCGACAATACATTAGCTCTGTTTCCCCAACCAATCACATACTAACTAACCCAGAGGTATGCGAAGAAATACTCGAATCAAAAGGTGAAAGCCTGATCAAGGGTATAAACAATTTCATGCATGACCTTGAACAGAGTCCGATTGATGCACTTAGAATTTGTCACACTGACACCTCGGCATTCACCTTGGGAGAAGATCTTGCTTATACCCCTGGTGAGGTGATTTATCAAAATGAGTTGATTCAGCTTATACAATATACTGCTACAACAAAAAAAGTTCGTAAAATCCCTTTGCTAATCATCCCACCATTTATCAATAAATATTATATTCTTGATATGGATAAGAAAAAATCACTAGTGAGTTGGTTAGTATCCCAAGGGTTTACAGTCTTTATTATTTCATGGGTTAATCCTGATGCTACCTTAGCACATAAGGGATTTAACAATTATATGAAAGAAGGCCCGATTGCAGCAATAGATGTCATAGAAAATATAACAAAATCAAAAAAAATTAACGTGGTTGGTTTTTGTGTTGGAGGAACTTTGTTAGGGGTAACTCAGTCCTACATGCTAGGTAAAGGTGACAACAGAATTAACTCCCTCACATTTTTAACAACATTATTAGATTTTTCAGAACCTGGAGAAGTTGGTGTTTATTTATCGAAAAAAATGATGCCTTATCTCGAAAAGCATACAAGAAACAAAGGTGTTCTTGATGGTAGAGTATTAGGTTTATCTTTTAGTATGCTCAGGGAGAACAATCTGTTTTGGTCATATTTTGTTAACAACTACTTAAAAGGCAAAGATCCTGCTCCTTTTGATATCTTGTATTGGAATGGTGATTCAACAAATATGCCAGCAGAAACATTTAGTTTTTATATTAACAATACATACATTGAAAATAAGCTAATTAAAGATGGTGAAGTTGAAATTGATGGTGTCCCTATCGAAATAGGAAAAATTGAAACCCCAGCATATTTTTTGTCAACAATTGCTGATCACATTGTACTATGGCAATCATCCTACAAAGGTACTAAAGCATTTGCAGGACCAACACGATTCGTCTTATCAGGTTCCGGTCATTTAGCTGGTGTTATTAACTCAGAGGAGTTTGGCAAATATCCCCATTGGACAAATGAAGACTTACCAGATACAGCTGAGGCCTGGTTTGAGGGATCTAAAAAGAAAGAGGGCTCCTGGTGGCCAGATTGGAAAAATTGGCTACTTCCACAATCTGGAAATGAAGTGGTAGCGCGTAAAATAGGTTCGAAAACATATCCTGTTATAGAATCTGCACCTGGAAGTTATGTTAAAAAACGTATATAGCTTTTTGTAAATAGCTCATTAATTATATATTAAGGTACATAATGATCATAATCAAAAGATACCCTACACGCAGACTTTATGACACCTCATTAAGTAAGTATGTAAACTTGAAATATATCCGAGAACTGATAGTTTCTAATCAGGATTTCAAGATTATCGATTCCAAGACGGAAGAAGATAAAACCAGGAATATTCTATTACAGATAATTGGTGAAGAAGAAACAAGTGTTCAGCAATCTTTACTAACAGATAATTTATTAAAAAAATTAATCTGTTTTTACGGTAATGATAATCAAAATTATATGCAGCAATTTTTGGAACAAAGTTTAAACGTGTTCCTGGAACAACAAGATAATATGCAAACTGTTATGAGCAATCTTAATAAAACTGCGCCATTTGAGATTTTTAACAATATTGTGAAGCAAAATATTGATATGTGGAGCAATATCAATTCACCCAACGATAAAAAATAATAAATTTAAACAATTTACTTATATAATTCAACAAGTTAATCAATATCTGTAGATTTTTGCTGCTAAGCGGCAAAAAAATGTTGACAGTTCCATAATAAAGCATTAATATCCTCATAGAAACTTGTTGCTGCGCCGCAGCGTTTAAATTTTATAACCAATAGCTGCTTAGCAGTAAACAGGATGAACGATCATGAACACACAAATAAACGAACAATTTGCAAATACTTTAAAGCCTTTCAATGCATTAATAGACATTAATGTTAAAGCTGTAGAAAAACTTGTTAATCAACAAGCAGCTTTTGTAACTTCTTTTTTCAATGACAACATAGCTCACTCTAGAGAATTAGCAGCTCAAACTGATTTTAATACAGCAGTAGAATCTCAGAAAACTTTTGTAGAAACATTCCAGGCTAAACTGACAAATACTGTTACGGGTGCATATGCTGTTGTAACTGAAACTTCTGAAGAAATCTCTGAATTTGTGAAAGGTTCATTTGTTGAAGCTACAAAAGAAGCAAGTAAAACTAAAAAATCGGCTACTAAGACAAAAAAATAAATTCTTGTCTATAAAAATTACGCCAAGGCCATACCTGTTTCAGGTATGGCCTTTTTTTTTACAACAAACTTCTAGCTCTTTAAACCTGGAAACAAAATAATAGCCACACCATCAATAACAATCGTACCTTCATCATTTAATGCATAGGTCCTTAATGTTATTACTGGTTTATCTTCCCTGATATTGGTTATTTCAACAAAAGCTTCTATTTCCTGATCTAGAAATACCGGAGCTTTAAATTTAATAGTTTGCTCTATAAATATGGTACCTTCTCCAGGTAATTCACAACCTAATAATCCTGAAAATAAACTATTAACAAGTGCACCATGAACAACCCTTTGTTTAAATATGGAGTTTTTACCTGCCTCTTCATCTAGGTGGATAGGATTAAAATCTTTTGATAATTTAGCAAAAGCCTCTAATTCATCAGAAGAAAATGCTTTTTTTATTGAAGCCTTAGCGCCAACAGATATTGTTGTCATATTTCATCCCGTGTGTTTTTCATTTATGGTGATAAAAATAAATCTAGCATATATGGAGTTGAATCAACAATTTTAAAACCAGAATATATTACTGCATATTAATAAAAATCATTATCAAACTATACATATTTTTTATTTTATTGCTGCTCAGCAGCAAAACTGCTTGACATCATGAAAGCTATTAATTAAACTAGTTACAACAAATGCCGCATAGCAGCGAAACAATGTTTTTAATAATATAAAATTACTTGTAAGGAAAATAAAATGACTAATCAATTTACAGAACAAATGAATAATGCAATCAAGCCATTTAATACATTAGTTGACATTAATACTAAAGCTTTAGAGCAATTGGTAAATCAACAAGCTACATTTATTAATACAATTTTAAATGACAATATTGCTCATACTAAAGAGTTAACTTCTCAAACTGATTTTAATTCTGCAATTGAGTCTCAAAAAGCTTTCGCAGAAGCATTTCAAGCAAAAGCTACTGAAGCTGCAACTGAAGCATATGCTGTTGTTTCAAAGAGCTCTGAAGAAATTAGTGATGTTTTGAAAACTGCTGCTACAAATATTGCTAACACTGAAAAATAGTCTGAGAATAGCAATTTGCAATATGACCACACCTGAATAAAGTGTGGTCATTTTTTATTAAGAATAACCTACGACATATGTTGCCCGCCATTTATTGCAATGTTGGCTCCAGTTATAAATTCAGCCATATCAGAGACAAGATACGAGACCAAACCTGCAATTTCCTCTGGCTTACCCAATCTTTTCATAGGTACAGCAGCAATAATTTTTTCCAGGATTTCAGGTTTTATTGCACTTACCATTGGAGTTGCAACGTATCCTGGTGAAATTGTATTTACAGTAATACCCTTATCTGCACATTCTTGTGCAAGAGCTTTGCTTAACCCGTGCATACCAGCCTTTGCAGCTGAATAGTTCACCTGCCCCGCCTGACCCTTTTGTCCATTAATTGATGAAATATTTACTATACGTCCATAACCATTATCTAACATTCCATTGTAAACAGCTCGAGTTACATTGAAAGTGCTATCAAGATTAGTCTTGATTACATCACGCCATTGCTCAGCAGCCATTTTCTTAAAATAGCCATCTCTGGTTATTCCTCCATTATTGATCAAGATATCAAGGGAGCCGTACTTATCTACTATCCCTTTGACACATTCAGCAGTTGAATTATAATCTCCAATATCACCAAATGCTATATCCATATCACGGCCATTTTCTTTTTGTTTATCTCGCCAGGCTCTGGCACGTAGATGCTTGCCACTGCTGTAATACCCAGCTACAACTTTATAACCATCATCATATAATTTTTCACATATTGCAGTACCAATACCACCGGTCCCACCTGTCACTAATGCAACTCTAGTCATAAATCTCTCCTCATTTAATTTATAGGAAATAACAAAATGTTAAAAACAGCAAACTTTCCGTCTTATTCACTGCCAGGCTAGCTATAATTGTAACTATTATGAGTTTAAAACCACGAAAAATAAGATGGATATCCGTCAACTAAAGCCGTATCAATTAATCCCTTCCTATCGTTCATGATGAACTATTTACAGATTACCAATGTATAAACATTACGTATAAGAATAATAGCTATGTTGAGTCTTGTCCATAGCAAAAAGATTTCATTGCCGAGAATTGTATTGTCAA
>JAAGZM010000448.1 GCA_024206355.1 Gammaproteobacteria bacterium
CAAATAGTGATTTGTTTTTTAAGATTTTCTGCTCTAACTTTATCTTTTTCTGCATAGTATTCTAAGCAAGGTAAATAAGCGGTATCGCTGGCTTGTTTAAATCTTTCCCATAACTCATCGTCAGCATTCGCTTCAGATGAAATTAACTCGCGCCATTGTTGTTGTAACTCGCGTACTTTTTTCGCTTTATCAAGCGGCTCTATTTCATCATTAATTAAAGCTTCCATTGCATCGCATAATCCGTTTTTCTTAGGGCTAGTTGCAAACGAGTGCCAGTCTCTTAGTTCATCCAATTCTGGTTGGATATTTTCTATTCTTTTTTCTAAACTCGCGCGAAAATCACCTTTAGTACCCTTCAGTTGTTGACCAATATAATTAGATAGTTTATTTGCAGCGATTAAATTACGTTCTTTGCAATGCTTTTGTAACAGACGGAGTTTGTTATTAATATAGCCGGATTTTTTCTTTTGCGCGGCAATCATTTTATTATGTTCGGACTGAATATCTTGGGCTGACTCGATCCATTGATTTAGGTTTTCTGGCTTACCTGTATCTTTAGGCCAGTTTAGTTTTCGTTCAAGTTGTTGCCAGCTTTTTATCCATGAATAATGTGCGTCAAATTCATTTGCGGGTTTTTCAGAAAATAATTGTTCAAGCTCGGGTTGTAACTCAACTAAAGATTCCCAATAGGAAAAATAGGATTCCAGTCGTTTTTGTGAACTTGAAAATAGACGGTTTACTTTTTGTTCGGCTTGAACTTCTTCCTGCATTTGTTGCCAGCTTGTATTAATTTGAATTAATGCGTCCTTCACCGACTGGAAAGCTTCGACTGACGGCGTGGAAAGTTCTTTCATTTGTTCAGTTAAATCAACTAATTGAGAGCATAAATTGTTTTGTTGATCTAGGATCTGTTGTTTTTTTTCTGCTTCATCAATTTCTTTTTGATAGCGGGTTATGATTTTTTGACATTCATCAAGTGAGCTTTGAAAAGCTTTGTCCAGTTCTGAAATTAATTGTTTTTGAGATAAAGCTGCATTCTCTAATAAAGCTTGATCTAGCTGTTGCCACTTTTCTACTAAAAGCTTAACTTTAATTTCGTATTGAGTATCCAGATAGGTTTGTTGGCTTAATTTTTTAATCGAATTTGATAATCGCTCAGCCTCGTTTAAGATATTGTCTATTTGTTTTTGTTCTTCTTTTGCCATAGTTAACTTTAATCGAACCGCCTGTAATACCTGTTTGCTAGTCGCGACTTTAGATAACTGATGTAGACTGTCGAAATCATTAATTTCAGAAACTGCTTGCAAGCGTAATTCGATAGATTTGGCGCTGGTGGCAATTTTGATTAATGATCTAGGATTGCAGGTTTCCATTAGTAACTGATTAGTCAGTTGATGGTCCTTACATGCCATAAGAGCATTGAAGCTTTCATCGTTATCCCAATTAGTTTTTTGTTGATTAAAGTTTTCTATAAGTTTATCTATTTGAGGGTTAACTTGGTTTAATCTAGCGGCTAATCTGCACCAATCCGAAGGAGTTTTTGCAGTGTCTATAAGGGACTGTAGGATTTGTTGATGATTAAGTTTTTCTAAAGCCAAATTCCGGAGCTTGACTGATGGGTCATCAGTTGCCATTTTAGCAATAATTTCTGCATCAGCTTCCTGATTTAAGTCGATTAGGGCTTGCTGTCTAATTGCAAGGTCTTGATGTTTCCATTTAGGTGTAAGAAAACGTTTTAACATGTGCTTCAATTATCTGGATTAAATATTGAGCCTAGTATAACAAGTCTGCTCAGTCTAAAGAAACGCAAATTTGGAGTTATTTTCTAGCATAATTGGGATGTAAGGTTAGAAAGAACAATAAAAAGATGATAAGAGTAATTATTTAACTTTATCACCTTTTATCGTTAATGATTTACTAAATACCGACTATTTAATAGTGTCTCATTCAACCCAAGGAGTCGGGTTAATTGGGCAACGAAAACGTACAGGCACCCTAAGAAATCTATACCTAGATTGCATTGATTTAATCCATCCTGCCACCTTTTAAGTTTTTAACAAATACTTCAATTTGTATTATATTTTTCTTTAGTTGTTTTAGGAGCTGTAAATAAATATTGTTTGCAAATAATTCATATCATCAAGTTAGGTTAAATTAATCTCTACATGAAATATTTGTGAGCAAGTTACCCCTATAATTTCAATTCAGGAGAAGAATATCAATGTGACCCTGAGGATTCTAGGTTAAATAACCATCTTTTGAATACCTTCCAAGTTGTCTAGGGCCGTGGAAAATAGATATCAATCCATCAAGATGAACCACAACTATCACTTTTGCCTTGACGTAATGGTACCGGTGTTTATCTTTTGGAAGCTGTAAACTAAGATTATTAAATAACACACAATTATCTTTCCTTA
>JAAGZM010000449.1 GCA_024206355.1 Gammaproteobacteria bacterium
AAGGAGAAAATAATTTTATTGGCCCTGCACACATGACATCTAAGTTCCCTTTGACTGTTGTGATGTCTTGAGTATAGGGTCGGTTTGAATAATGTTTGTGCATGACAGGAGGTAAATCATCCCATGATTTACCAAAGATAGTTTGAAAGATCGGAATACTTTTTAAGTCTGAGTTTGTAGCTTGCTTTTGTTTGTTCATGCTGGTTTGGCAACCATGAGATAAAAAATGATGAGCAAGCTAATAAAGGCGGGCAAGGTGGACAAATAATCTGCAAAAACAGTATTATTGGCGGCATACAGCTTTAGCTTGGTATCGTTAGTAAATACTGAACGAAACATAAAAAAAGCAATGCCGATCCCCGTGCCAAATAAGATGGTGGCACTTAAAATATGTAGTGTTTTTACGAGTGAGTAAATGTCCATTTTATTTTACTAAAATCAATAATCATTGAAACTATTCTTTATCGTCAGGTGTTTCTTGAATAAGTGAAGTTAAGGTCCAGCCTGATTCTGGGATGAGTTCTTCTTCGCTGGTAAAAAATCGTAGTTGCCGTTTGGCATTAAA
>JAAGZM010000450.1 GCA_024206355.1 Gammaproteobacteria bacterium
ATTATTACCACGATAGGACAGTGCTTTTTCAGTATTGCCTACATACAAATATTTCCCATCTTTGATTGCTACAGCCTCAACCCACGGCTGGTTTGTATCAACTGTATAGAATTTACCATTGGTGAAGATTTTGTCAGCATCGAAGCTCTCATTCCTATTTTGCTTTTGTTGTTTAGAAACACAACCAACTAAAAATAGTAGTAATAACAGACTAGATAAAGTTTTATTCAACATATAAACAACTCAATTTTTTTTATTAAATTACTAACAACAAAAAGCGGCCTGGATAAGCAGGCCGCAAACTGGTATAAACACAAAGTGAACTACTTAATAATTGTATGTTAATGTTAAACCATAAGTTCTTGGCATACCAACAAATCTAGAGTAGTTTCCATTTACACCACCGCCACCTGAAGTGAAGTAATATTCATCAGCGATATTTCTTCCCCACAACATCAGTCTCCATTGACCTGTTGGATCACCAATAGCAATTCTTGTATTTGAAACAATATAACTATCTACAGAACTTTGAACTCGAACCGGATCTGGCATATCGTCAGTATAATTAACATCAAAACTGACATCCATTATATAGCTATCATTGAGATCCCATTCATAGTACACAAGAGCATTCCAGGAAAGATCGGGGGTCATAGGTAGCGGTTCCCCAGACTTATCTTCCGTTATCAATTCGCTACCCCAGCCGTCTTCTCTACCTACTACAGGATCCCACTCGATTACTTCTGAATCGAGGATGGCCATACCTAGGCTAATTCGAAGGCCATCCGTCGGCATCCACTGAATATCCATTTCCGCACCAGTAATCTCAGATTCAGGAACATTTTTATAACCGCTAATCATTCCTACTGGAGTTGAAACTCTCTCTTTTTCCTGTTTATCCGTATAGTCATACTTAAACACTGATGCGTTGAGCTGCATTGTATTATCTATCAGCGTAGCCTTCAGACCAGCTTCAAGAGAGGTCAACTCTTCTGGTTTGTAGGGAACTAGCTGGCTAGTTGTATTTGAATTATTACCGTTAAATCCACCAGATTTAAAACCATTTGACAATGTAGCGTAGAGCAGAACATCATCCGACATTGCATAATCGATACCTATTTTTCCCATCCATTTTTCAACATTAAGGTCAGTTGAATATACTTGCATAGAAAGAAAATCTGCTGAAGTTGGATCATCATCAAGTGTACCACAACCACCAGTAGCAACAGTTGCAGGACTAAAAGCAGTCAAAAAGGCCGCTAAAGAACCATCACCGGCATCATAAGTACAACCTGACCAGGTACGTTCTTCCTCTGTATAGCGAAGGCCAAAAGTTAACCCCATCTTATCGGTTACATCATATTCAACGTGACCGAATACAGCTTTAGATGTGCTTTCTGTATCGTATAAAGTGTGCAGTCTTAATATAGGATGAATTGAAAAAGGTGCAACGTCAAACGCTACGCCACCAGCACCATAAACAGCATCAGCCATAAAGTAATTATAAAGCTCTTCTGATTCATCGTTAGAATAATAGGCTCCTGCAATCCATAACATTTCATCCGTTTGTCCCGAAAATCTAAGTTCCTGAGAAAATACCGTCATATCAGTGTTATTTTCTGACTTATCCACTATTGCAGCCATTCCATCCTGACCAGTAACTTCTTTTCGTTCAAACTTATCATGACTGGTAATTGATGTTAGTAGTATTCCGTCAATATCCCATTCAAGTTTTGCTGACATTCCTCGTAACTGGTTATCTCTGTTAGGTCTTAAGTATGATACATCTCCACTGATTGGATTGGTCCACTCACCAGGAGTCCAATCGGCTGCACGGTTATCACCAATTGAATACCAGGGCGGAGTTTCTCCATAATAAGCACCCGTAGGAAGTATATATTGATTCAGTGGGACATAAGGGGCACCGTATTCACTGAGTCCTATATCCTCACCATTAAGCGGTGTTGCTGCCTGATTATCCGACTGGTCATTGGTATAATGAATATTAAACAATACACTGGCATCGTCTGATAATTCAAAATCAAATAGACCACGTATTGATGAAATATTTTTTTCACCCAACTCATCACCGGATCTGGTTAGACTTCTTTGCCAGCCTTCACTTGATTGGGTGGTTTTAAAGGCTACTCTAGCATTAACTGCTTCAGAAAGTGAACCATTGACAAATCCATCCAAATCAAAGGTACTAAAGCTACCGTAACTTGCAGTAAAACCTGCTTCAAAATCCTCACTAGGTTTAATGCTGATAAAGTTAATCTGCCCACCAGTTGTGTTTCTTCCATAGAGGTCGCCCTGAGGTCCTTTTAATACTTCGACTCGCTGCACATCAAATAGTGCTCCTCGACTCATTACCGTATAAGGAATCGAAACCTCGTCAAAATAAATACCGACTGTTGATGCACTGGAAGAAGTAATATCCTGGAAACCAACGCCTCTAATTGTATAAATGGGTATCCCTGTTCCTCCCTGGTTAATTGCTAAAGCAGGGGTAAATTGTGCTATATCTTCAGCAGTCACCACACCGAGATCCTTGATAAGTTCTCCGTCAAAAACATTCATGGTCATGCCAACTTCTGTGACATTCTGTTCGTGCTTTTGTGCAGTGATAGTGATCTTTTGCAGGCCTTCTTCTTGTTCAGATTCTTCTGCATAGGCTACATTTGTTATTCCTATTGCTATAGCAGCAGAAATACTTCTTGCC
>JAAGZM010000451.1 GCA_024206355.1 Gammaproteobacteria bacterium
CCACCAGCAGTTAATCCCTGCTGACGTTTTTTAGTAAAACTTTTTTGAATTAAGGACGTTCCCACAATGTTATCTCCTATGCTTTAATAAATACTTTTAAAAAATAATATAACCAAGAATGTTATCACTGTTGGTATATTAAAAAATAGCTCCAACGTTAAGCTTGATACCTTATCACAGTTCACTGATAAAACAATTGTTCGGTCAGTAGCTTGTATCAATCACCATCAACTTTCAAAATAGCAAGAAATGCTTCCTGAGGGATTTCAACATTGCCTACCTGCTTCATTCTCTTCTTACCCGCTTTTTGTTTTTCTAATAGCTTTTTCTTTCTTGAGATATCCCCACCATAACATTTTGCCGTAACATTTTTACGAAGCGCCTTCACAGTTTGCCTAGCAATAATCTGATTACCCATTGCCGCCTGAATTGCAACATCAAACATTTGTCGAGGAATAATTTCTCGCATTTTTTCTGTTAATTGTCGACCACGATTCTGAGCACGCTCTCTATGAACGATAGAAGCAAGTGCATCAACTTTGTCACCATTAATTAAAATATCGAGTTTCACTAAAGGAGCTGTTTGAAATCGGATGAAGTGATAGTCAAGAGAAGCATAACCTCTACTTGTTGATTTGAGCTTGTCGAAGAAATCAAGAACGACCTCACTCATTGGTATCTCATAACTCAGTGAAACTTGAGTACCATGAAATTCCATTTTTGTCTGTACACCACGTTTTTCTACACAAAGTGTTATCACATTTCCTAAATGCTCTTGTGGTACCAGTATATTTGCTACAACTATCGGTTCACGCATTTCATCAATGCTACTAATATCAGGTAATTTAGCAGGGTTATCAACAACTACTATATCTCCCTTAGTCGTTTTCACCTCATAGATAACTGTTGGCGCTGTAGTAATCAGATCAAGATCATATTCACGTTCTAATCGCTCTTGAATGATCTCCATATGTAACAGTCCCAGGAAGCCACAACGAAAACCTGAACCTAATGCAGACGAATTTTCAGGTTCATAAAAGAGTGACGCATCATTAAGACTTAGCTTAGACAAAGCATCTCGAAAATTTTCATAATCATCAGAGCTGATTGGGAACAAACCTGCAAAAACTTGCGGCTGTACCGTTTTAAATCCTTCAAGAGCTTCTTCAGATGGACGATGTAGATGCGTTAATGTATCACCAACAGGTGCACCAGTTATTTCTTTTATTCCAGCTATAACGTAACCAACTTCACCGGCTCGTAATACTTTAGTATCTAATTTCTTTGGTGTAAAAATACCGACTCTATCAACCTGATGAGATATCCCTGTTGACATCACTTTCATTTTATCACCGACATTGAGTGTCCCATCAATAACTCTGACGAGAGAAACAACACCAAGGTAATTATCAAACCATGAATCAATAATCAGAGCTCTTAACTTTGTATCTGGATCAGCTTCGGGGGCTGGTATTTTTTTAACCAGCTCTTCTAATAATAGATGGATGCCAATACCAGTTTTAGCACTACACTGAACGGCGTCCATTGCTTCAATACCAACTACATCTTCAATTTCTTGAATCACTTTGTCAGGATCTGCTTGTGGTAAATCAATCTTATTTAATACAGGGAATACTTCTAAATCTTGCTCAATAGCAGTATAACAGTTCGCTAACGTCTGAGCCTCAACACCTTGAGCTGAATCGACTACCAGTAACGCACCTTCACAAGCTGCAAGTGAACGGGAAACTTCATATGAAAAATCAACATGGCCAGGCGTATCAATAAAATTTAGTTGGTAAATATGTCCATCATCGGCCTTGTAACTTAATGTTACACTTTGCGCTTTAATGGTAATACCACGCTCTCGTTCTAACTCCATAGAGTCGAGCACTTGCGCTTCCATTTCTCTTTCACTTAATCCATCACACTCTTGGATCAATCTATCAGACAAGGTAGATTTACCATGATCAATATGGGCAATGATGGAAAAATTTCTTATGTATTGGTTATATGACATATGAGTTACAGCTAAAATCCAAGTTGTTCGTGCTATTCTCTACACGTTCTCTACTCTATAAAGAAACTGATCGCTAAAAAGAGGTGGATTGTAGCGTATTTTAAGGGGTAGTGGAACCACTACCCCCTACTCTATCGCTTACTTTTTCAGTGGCCTATTCAGGAATATGTAAAGTCAAAAATCGGTGAATACCTGGTGCTCTTAGGATCAACACTGAAACATCCACGTCTTTTGGTAATGAGGAAAGTACCTCTTTAAACTGCTCAACTGAGTCAATATTATTATTCGCTATTGATAATATGATATCTCCACGCCTAATACCTGCTCTTGAAGCTGGGCCTCTCACTATCTTAGTAACAACGACACCTTCTATTTCATTACTTTCACGAATTTCATCAGTAATTTCATCAACTAATAAGCCTAAAGAACTGGAATCTGGTTCTGCATTACTATCAGAAGATGCAACCATTAAATCTGGACGTTCACCGACTGTTAATTCAAGCTGCATCCGCTCCCCATTACGTACAATATCAACATCTACTGTACTACCTGGTTTAATTAACCCAACAATAAAGGGCAACTCGCCTGCTCTATGAACTTGCTGATCATCAAATTTGAGAACAATATCTCCCCGCTTTAACCCCGCTTTTTCTGCAACAGAACCAGCCGTCACCCGCGTAAGTAAGGCGCCTTCAACTTTATCCATATTGAACGTTTGTGCAAGAGCATAGGTAACTTCTTGATACAGAACGCCCAAATATCCTCGATGAACTTTTCCATATTCTTTAAATTGCTCAGCAACATTGAGAGCTAGCTCTATCGGTATAGCAAAAGAAATACCGATATATCCACCACTACGACTAAGTATTTGTGAATTAATACCAACAACTTTTCCATCCATGCTGACCAAAGGACCGCCAGAATTACCAGGATTAATTGCTACGTCTGTTTGTATATAAGGCACATACTGCTCACGACCAAGCGTTCTTCTCTTTGCACTGACAATACCTGCAGTTACTGTTTGGTCAAAACCAAAGGGCGCACCAAAACCCAGTACCCATTCACCAACTTTTAATTGTTTTGAGTGTCCAGTAGCAATCACAGGTAAAGACTCAGCATCTATTTTTAATAGAGCAACATCTGTTCCATTATCTTCGCCAATTAGCTTCGCAGCATATTCTCTGCCATCATTCATTCGAACTGTAATTTCATCGGCTAATAACACCACATGCCTATTTGTTAAAACATAGCCATCTTCTGAAATAATAAAACCTGACCCCTCAGAACTATGGGAAGGCTCAGCCTCTTGTGAACCTTCAGATGGTCGGCCACGGCGAAAAAAATCTTCCAATAAACTTCGCTGAGATAATTTTTTTGACGTTCGAGTAGCTGATATATTAACAACAGCAGGAGCAACACCTTCCACAAGATGAGTGAAATCA
>JAAGZM010000452.1 GCA_024206355.1 Gammaproteobacteria bacterium
AATCCTGAGCTTGCAAGGTAGTGAACATGATATTATTTTGCCAAAGAACTGGCTTGGAATAGGACTTTTCTGTTGATTCAAAGTCAATAAACCAACCTTTGGCCGATGCTACAGCTGCTAATGAGCTATCATTGCTCATATGGTTGTTAGTGGCATTGTATAGGTCGCCTGTGCTGCCTTCATCCCAGCCTTTAACTATTTCATAAGCAGTAGCGTCATAGTCAGGAATACTCCAGACATTGATATCTTTTATCATGTAGAAGCGATCTGTTGTAGTAGAGTTCGTTGGAGATTCTCGATTACCGGAGCCAATCAATATGACCGAAGACTCAACCCCACCTTTGTTGTAAAAGCCGATCAGTGGGGTATTAAAAAATCGCCTCCAACCACCACCACCAGCATTTACATCGGCAACAATTCCTGCTGTTATTATACCTTTATCTTGCATGTCTTCGTCCTGAATATCAACACGGATAATTTTTCCACCAATATCAGCGGCATAAAGGCGATCAATAATGCCGTTGGCATTAATATCAATAGGCACAATGTCACCCACTATACTATATTCTAAGCTACTACCGTTTTCCAGTGTACTAATTGTCTTTAGATGAGCACCAGTTGTAGCATCTACAATATAGATACGATGACCTTTGTTACTAGCCGTTCTTGTTGTAACGTCCGAATGATTATCATGATCCTCGTCATACCCACCGCCAAAAACCAGCACATCCTTATTCCCTTCAGTAACGCCAGTAACGCCCTTAATATACATTTTTATATGGATCGGCTTGGACCAGGTTTGACCGAGATCTGCAAACTCGGGGGTTATAGGAGAAATTGTTGTTACATACTCTGGACTTGCTTTATTTGTTATGTCAAGAATGTAATAGTTGCTGCCACCTCTGCGCATACCAAATGCAGCATATTTATTATTTCCAATATCGTAGATGGTAAGATGGCCATCAATACCATAGTAGGGGAGGTTAGAACTAATATTATCTTTGATGGTTTTAATCCCTTTTAGCAGCTCTTCTGGCATAAATGCCCACAGCTCTTCACCTGTATCTTCGTCTATCGCTTCCAGCACACCTTCAGAGGTTGGTAGATAAATAACAACGTCACTGCCGTACTCAACAGCTATTGGGTTAGTGTGCAAAGGAGCGCCCATTTCATTTTCGTGTTCATTAGTGGTGTCTGTCCAACTCACCCAATCAAGGAGCTCTTCCCTTGCGGCATTGTCTGCAGCTCCCATCATAGTATTTGTAATATTGGTATTACTAAATATTACTCTATTGCCTATGAGTGTGAGATCATTGTCGCTAACAATATTAGAGTAAAGTTTTCGTATTCCGGTCATTTGTGAAGCAACACCGCCTATTAAAGGATCGCCATCGTCAGAGCTTCCTGTGTTCCAATAATCATTTACATCATTAAAGATACCAGCATCATTAAAAGCGTCACTATTATTATTAGTTACAATAGAGACAGCTCCATTTTCTATTTTAATGTTGAATTTCTTAAGATTTCCTTTCCAAAACATTTTTTTGTTAGGAGCAAACATAGGTATATAAATACTATTACCGGTCACTGCGGCATTAGTACTGTCGAAAGGAATTGAAGGCGAAGTGTAGGAAGTGGCTTCTACAGTATTACTCAAGGTATCTATGAAGGCATTGTAAAGAGAGTCTAAAGAATCAGCGAAATAAAATCCCCCATTACCTGCTAAAGCAATCTTTTCCATGAATGACTGCGCATTTACTGTAAATGTATTACTGTTTTGATTTGTACCAAAATAGACTGTGTGTGTCGTAATATTTTGTACATCTGGATCCCAACCACCACCTGTTTTTAAGTCTGTCTCGTACCCGTATTTGACCATTTCTTCATTGCACATCACACCACTATGATTTTTTTTACGTTGAAGTTGAGTTGCAGGTCCCATATCATCTATGTTCTCTTTAGCGCAATTAACGGGAACGGGGTTGGTTTTTGATATATCATATTGAAAAAATTCATCAGCAATCCAATAATCTCCTTTGGTAGTATCTTCATTAGCTGTTTCTACCATATCACCAAAAATGTGTTTGTATGATGGATATGCTTTTGGGTGCCCGTCAGTTAAAAGTATAATATGGTTGGTGCCGCACACGAATTCATTTGCATCATTAGGTATGGGTGATGGGTAAGATGTCACTGTCGTTATGGCACCATCTGATTGTTGATCATCATCAAGTCCGTGTCTGAAATCCAAGCCCTCTTCAAACCATTCAATCGCTTTGTAGACTGCATGAGACACTGCTGTACCACCGCCTGCAGTGAGTGAGTTCACCTTATTTTTTAGAGTGACTGCATTAGGTGTAATTGAAACCTGTTTGAAATCGGAAAGTACTTCCAAGCTTCCATTGAAGGCCATAATGCCCATATTAGTTTTATAACTATTGTCACTAGCAACTTTATCAATAAACGTATCTAGAGCACCTTTCAATGTGTCCATGCGATTATTGCTAGGACAATTATCACCAGTAATACAATCATTCATGCTCCCCGACTTATCGAGCAAGAGCAGAACATTGGATGGCCCTATTTCATGCGTGAGATAAATTTCAAAATCATCAGCATGCAGCGCAGAAGTGCAGCTAAGTAGGCCGATTAGCAAAGCCAGTGAAAAATGAAGAAGCTGTGTTGTAGCAGAGGTAAATTTAATAAACATAGTTAGTTATCCTTAGTTGTTCTGGCTTTTGCGTGGGCGTGCAATTATCATGCGATTGGTTGTTCTAACTTTAACGTTAGTGTTTGCTATTCTGCCGATGGCATCAGCCTGAAAGATATATGACACCGTACTCATGTCATAACCAGAATACTTGTATTGTCCTGGTGTTGACACATTGACAAAAGTCAATTCCATATCTGGGTATAGGAAGCATATAGCACCCCATCTCAAGAAGCCAGCGGGTATAGGAAGCATAAAGCACCCCATCTCAAGAAGCCAGCTGTCCTGATGGCGTTTTCTGCAGTCAATGGTGAGCGATTTGTTTAGGTGGAAATTTTATTTCGGCGTTTTTTAGGCGACCACGCTCTGTTACAGCTGGTG
>JAAGZM010000453.1 GCA_024206355.1 Gammaproteobacteria bacterium
AGGACCAACTATGGGTAATAGTGCTATATCTGAATATTCAGCAATTTCTGCTTTGGAATTACAACTTAATGATACAGTTGCCGCTCCTATACTTGCAGCATATTTAAGACCACCGATGACATAGGGAGTTCTACCACTGGCAGTTATACCAACAAGTACATCATTGGCCTTGAGATTAATCACTTTAAGACTCTCAATACCTTCCGATTCCTGATCCTCAATACCTTCTTTTGCTTTAAACATAGCAGATTTTCCACCTGCTAATACCCCTACAATCACCCCTTCTTCAATACCGAAGGTAGGGACACATTCAACCGCATCCAACACACCTAGACGCCCACTGGTTCCTGCGCCGATATAGATTAACCGACCAGACTCTTTAAAAGCATTAACAATGATATCAACCGTTTTAGCAATCTCTGGTAATATTTTTTCGATTGCTCGTGAAACTTTATGATCTTGTTCATTGATTTTTCTGACGATATCAATTGAAGGTAGCAAATCGATATCCAGCGTGTCAGGGTTTTGATCTTCAGAAATTAAATTATCGAGAGCCGCTATTAGATTTGTATTATCCATGGGTTTGAGATCCTTTAGAATCAGCGACCATAGAAACGGTTGCTAAATATCTTTCTCCCAAGTAGACAGCCCCATCAATAGCATCACCTTTTGCTGATACTAATTTCGATTGGATGTCATCACTTAACATTGGTGCAATTGTTTTTGCCAGACCACCTATCAAACAGACTGGAAAGTTATTGCTACCTTGCGATACTTGAATCAAAGATTCAACCTCTGCAACTGCTTTCCCAAGTATGCTCATTGCCAAGTCACTATCATTTTTAAATTTTGCAACTAATGGAGATAGCTCCGCAAATTTTGCTGGTGTCACTTCTTTAAGCCAATTCAAAATTGTTTGACGATCTCTACCAACTATATTCAGTACTTCAGAAATAAATATATCGGATTGAAACTTATCGAGTAAAAAATTATCTTCATCGTATAATTTTAAAAGGGCTGCAATAAGCTCTCTTCCAATATAAGCTCCGCTACCCTGATCACCTGCAACAAAACCCCATCCACCAAATTGCTTTTCAGATCCAGATTTATCAAGTCGCATAGCGACTGAGCCTGTACCTATGGCAGCAACAATTATTGGAGCGCCATTACCTGCACCATACAATGATATTTTTGCATCCGTTGTAATGATTAATTTTTGAAAACCAAGGGGAGACAGCACATCCTTAAGCATTGCTTTATAATTGGAATTATTCACACCTCCTGCACCGCATACTAAAATCGTTTCATTTGCAGCACAATCTACCTGTTGCAGCAAATTTGTAGCAACTTCTTTTATATTTGCACTAGCTACTGAGAAATCATTTGTTAAGGAGCCTGCTCCTAATTTAATCGTCCAGTTTTCGTCTGTACAGCAGTTTTTTAATACGCCTAATGTTTTCGTTCCACCAGCATCAATGCCTAGAATATATTGACTCATTGTTGGCTCTCAAGTTCAAATGAAATATTATCTGTATGATCTTCTTCCTTTCTAGGAGCGCCTAAATAACAACAAACAAATGCTATAAATGTTGCAACACATAGTTGATAAGGAAATGCTAAATCAATATGAAACCACGATATATTTATACTATCTTGAACGTATGGTTGAAATAATAATGTAGTCACAAAGCCTGCAATTAGAGCAACTAATACAGAGGTTGAGTTTCCTCGCTTGGTAAACAGTGCATTAAAATAGACACCCAACAAACCGCTGTATGAAAACACCATAACGCTTAATGCAAAAGCTAATAAAGGCATATCCGTATATCGCTGCCAATAATAACTCAATATAGCCATGCCACCCAATGCTATCGCTGCGAGTAACATTCCTACTCTACCTGCATTTACAAAATAACCTTCTGACTTTTTAGTTCCTTTTTTCTCAAGCCATGGACGGTAGAGATCTTGAATAACCACTGAGGACATTGAATTCAATCCTGAATTTAATGTTGATAATGCTGCTGCTGTAATGCCAACCGTTACTAACCCTCTCATGCCTGATGGCATCTCATTCAAAACATAGTACATAAAAATTGTTATTTTTTCACCACTGAAATTTTGGGTAATTTCACCCATTTGCTGGAGACCCATAAGATCGGGACGCTGGTAAAAAACATAAAGTAGCAGACCAATAATAAGAAATAGTAGTACCACAGGAATAACCAATACCATGGATAACAACATCGCTTTTGAACTTTCTGCAGCAGACTTACAGGTAAGGACTCTTTGTGTCATATCTTGATCCATGCCAAAGGCGGCAATATTCATTAACACAAATCCAGTAAATGATGCCCAGATAGTAAATACACCCTGAGAAGTAAAATCAAGATCGAAATTAAATAGTGTAAATTTTGATCGACTTCCATCGATTGGATTATCAAGAGCTTCAATAATTTGACCAAGATCAGCAGGAATACTTGTCAGTAAATAATAGATAACCGCTATAGCAGCACTGACATATACCAATAATTGAATCGCATCGCTGTATATAACCGTTCGAATACCACCAAAAAATGAATAGGCTAGACCGATGCTGGTTAAAACAAAGACTGCCATGACAACGTGCTCTGGAATAATATCGCTAAACAGTATCATCGACACCGCTATTGATGCCATATAGAGCCGAGCTCCGCTTGAAAAAACACGACCCAGCAAGTACATAATACCTGCCTGTTTTTTTGCCTTTTCGCCAAAGCGCACTTCTAAAAGCTCATAAACTGTAGAAACTTTATATTGATAAAACTTTGGAATAAGGAAAACTGCAACAAAAATAGCGGCAATAATGGTACCGATATTTGTTGCTAAATAAGTAATGTCGGCACGATATCCCTGATCAGGGCCGCCAAGAAAAGTGGCTGCAGACTGTGCCGTTGCTAATACAGAAATAGCAACAAGCCAGATGGGCATATCATTCCCACCTAAGAAATAATCATTGGTATTATTAACTTTTTTACGACTGAAGTACCAACCAGAGAATGCGAGTATTCCAAAATATCCAGCAAAAATACCCCAGTCAAAAATAGTTAATCCAACCATATATTATTTCCTTTTATTTTGCTTTTATTATCGTCTTCTTTACCTAAAGGTCTAGGTGTCATCAACTTACCAAACTCAGACAAATAATGGTAACAGTTTCTGCTGTCCCTCGCATTTATTAGATCGTTCATATTTCATGTAGCTTCTTTCCATTCATATCAATGATGAAGCCTTCCCTACTTTTAAAAACTTATATCAAAAGCTATAACAAAATCAATACATACAATTATTTGCGAGAGACAACTTTTACTTAGAACTAAATGGATGCAAAAATTGCCCGATATAATCTTCTGGATAATTTTCTTCAGTAATACCATAGGCATCGGGCCATTCACCCTTCGGCAAGTAATAAGTCCCAAAGAGCTTATCAATAAATGGAAAATGCACAGCATAGTTTTTGTCATAGGCTATCGGGCGATCATGATGATGCCAGTGATGGAACCGGTTACTAGCTATTAAATACTCTAATATTCCTAGATTCATTCTAATGTTGGTATGGTTTAAAACGGCATGAGTGGCCACTATGACGATGTAAATAACAAACGCTTTATAATCTAAGCCAAGCATCAATACAAAAAAGTACACAAAGCCACGCACAAAGATAATATCCACCAAGTGAAGCCGCGATCCCGCCAACCAATCAAGTTTTTTGATGGAATGATGAGCCTTATGAAATCTCCACAGAACAGGGATCTCATGAAATGCGCGGTGTATCCAATATTGAGCAAGATCAGAGACTAAAAGGGCAATAAATACCTGAGCAACAAGGTTCTGCTGACTGAGCAAACCTCCAGTTAAATTTAAGTTGTATTTGTTCACCCAAAACTCAACCGGTTGTTGGCTTAAAAGGGCCAAGATCTGCACCCCAAGATGCCCCACAGCGAAATACGTAAGATCGACCCCAAAGCCCTTACGGTTGATGCCGTGCTGGTGCACTTTTAATGGGAATAAACTCTCTAGTGGTACAAATATAAGAGCCAATACAAATAAATTGAGCACAAGCCAATCCAAGCCTACCTGCACGACCGCATCATTAAATTCTGTTTTGAGCACCACCTCAGCTCCACCCAACATAAGGCAAAGAGCAAGAAGAGTAAATATTAAAAACCCATGGCGAGTTAAAGTACGAGTTAAAACCGAAAAACTTGCGATAACAGCAGATACATACATGCTAATACGAATAAGATTTCGAAAAAGTTCAATTGGATAAGATGAACGAAATTCTGGAGTCGTCAAATACTCAGGAAAAACAAAACACAATATAGCTAATAAACACATACTAGAGAGCCCAATCCCAAGACGTACTAGGCTAGGAAAGATTCTTTTGTGCAAATAACTTTTCATGTTCCCTCTAGACAGCGCCTCGATTACTGGCCAACATCTAACTCTAAACAAATAAATACAAAAAAACCACCACAGCGGGTGTTTTTTCGTTTTTTTTAATAAAAGGTGTTCTGTCGCATCAAGTTATTCAGGTAGCAATAAATCACATTTCCTATCTTTGCTAATCTGTTACAGTAATACTCAGCTTTACATTATTAAAACTAACCTCTTCTAGATGATTTATGTGGCACTCTCACTAGAGCGACAAAGTGATGGAGTAATGTAATCAATGGGGCATTTCCTTGTCCTTGTTAGAAAAATGAATATTGTATAATCCTAGAATCCTCAGTTGGACGCGTTTGAGTGTGTGTTTTTTAGGCTTAGTGGCGCCGACTAAAAAGCCGTTCATAGTCATTCTATGTAAGGCTTTTGCCGTCAAGTCAATAAGTCTAAAAAACGTGCAATCAAAT
>JAAGZM010000454.1 GCA_024206355.1 Gammaproteobacteria bacterium
TACTAGTGTTGTGTTAAGTGAAATTAAGAGTAATTCTGCCATTACTATACAATAAGCTAAGAATCGTCTAAAGCGCTTGAAGTCAGCGCTCTGATCATACATAATCTCGACCGGTCGATCAGAAGCTTGATTTGACCAGAATACTTATCGCTTTATGGTGGTCTTTTTGGTCCCCTCGCAATGATAGGTCGTAAACTCCGCCAGGTCCGGAAGGAAGCAACGGTAGCGACTGATTCGTGTGCCGAGGTGTGGCTGGGAAGACTACCACCAGATTCTTTTTTTCTGATACTCTATATTGCTCTGTACCTCGAATAGAAGAATATCAAATGCCTCAAGTAAATATTAGCTTATACAAAACTAAAATTTGAGAAAGATAATAATTTTCAACAGGAGCTTACTTTTGAAGAGTGAAGAAAAGGCTATTATTGAAGAGGAATCTGTTCAATCTCATCCCTTTGTATTTGAAGTAAATAATGAGTTGGCTATTCCTGATTACCTTAATGAAACATACTGGTGGGCTTATATCCATCCAAAAGGTGTTCGCTTTTTTGATAGCACTTTTATGGTGAATATTATTCTCTTTGGTAATTACACAAAGCTAAGAGATACTATTGTCAATAATTTAGATGAAAACAGTGGAGATATACTTCAAATTGCTGCTGTTTATGGTAATCTTTCACTTAAAATAGCCAAAAAGATTACTGATAAAAATAGACTAGATGTTGTTGATGTTGCAACAATTCAATTACAAAATTTGAGTAGAAAGGTTACTGGCTACAATAATGTCAGATTGCTCCATCAGGATGCAATAAATCTGAATTTAGAGCCAGAAAGTTATGAAATGGTGATGATCTTCTTTTTGCTTCATGAAGTACCAGATCATATGAAGACAGAAATTCTTGAACAAGCGCTAAAAATATCGAAACCAGGTGGCCAGATTGTATTGGTGGACTATCATAAGCCTAAATCATGGAGTCCATTTAGGTATTTAATGATTCCCATTTTATCTTGGGTTGAACCTTTTGCAATGAGTTTATGGAAGCGAGAGCTTGCGAGCTGGCTGCCAGAAGGCACAAAAGTTAAAAAAATCACCAAAGAAACTTTTTTCACTGGCCTGTACCAGAAGGTAGTCATTGATCTATAAAAA
>JAAGZM010000455.1 GCA_024206355.1 Gammaproteobacteria bacterium
TGTCAAGCTTAACATTAAATATAAGCCTATTAAGATAATACTTAGAGTGGCTACCATATAGAATAGCTTATTGATAGCCACCCATAAAAGGAGGAGCAATGAGAGTATGACCAGTATGTTGAATTTCTTTGCAGGTTTCATGTTAAAGCTTCTCCTTCAGAATTCCTTTCAAGGTAACATACTAGTCTATCATCTGATATACCTTCAAGTTCCTCTGTAATAAACTCTACCCATTCAGGTGCAGACCTACTATTAAACACGCTAGAGATAGTCGTCCTAGGGAAACCTAGTAAGGTGGCTGTCTCTTGCACACCTTTACCGAGCTTCTTATGGATAATTGCTTTAGTTCTATCTTCTAGGGTAAGCTTTTTAGTCTTACCTCTAGGTTTACTATTAATTCTACCATCACGGATACCCTGTAAAGTGTTCTCCTTTTGTGTACCCCATGCAAGATTACTTACATGATTGTTCTTAGAGTTGTGGTCTAAGTGCATCACTTGAGGTTTACCTTCAGGGTTTTCTATGAAGGCTTGTGCTACTAGGCGGTGGATGTATCGTCTGTGGTATACACCTCCCTTACATAAACTTACACCCATGTAACCTGCACCATTATCCATAAGCTTCAATAGTAACCCTGTGCGTTTAGCTCTGACTACACCTGTATTACTTACTTCATATAGTTCTTCATAGTTTTTAATATCTTTCCATAATTCTTCATTCATATTAATGTACCTCTAAATAGTTATCACCAACTTCAAAACCACCATCTAAGTTGAACGGGAACAAAGGGCTACCTTCATTCGGGAACTTATCAGGATTATTCTTATGCCATTCAAAACATTTATCACTAGCATACTTATAAGCTTCACACATAAGTTTACCTACATCTCTAGCATCATCTTCAGGAGCTTCTACCAAGTATTCGTCATGTTGGTCTAAGTTCTTGATAACATTAAGGTTTTTATTATTACTAGTGAAGTAGTTAACTGCCACTTTCTGACATACAGCTTCAGTACCTTGTATTAAATAGTTAATAGCTTTATGGTCACTCTTGCAAAACACCCAATAACCAAAAGGTAAAGGTATATACCAACCAGCACCACGTTTGTACTTTTTCTTGCAGGTTTTTAACCACTCAGCTACACCTTGTAAACCCATCTGCTCAAGGAAATTATTCTTCTTCTCATTACCTTCACTCTCAGGGATACCTAACATGCCAGCTAACTTCTTACCACTACACCCAAAGATAACCCCGAAAGAAGCACCTTTAGATTTCTTACGTTTAAGTGCTATCTTATGAATAAGTGCATGATCTTGTGTACGTACCGCCTCCTTCCACTCTTCATCTGAAACTATACCGAAAGCTCTAGCAGAGAAACAGTGTGCAGATTCACCTACGTATACAGAATTACCATCATCATCTTCTACTTTCTCCTGACCAGAAGCTACAGCAGAGTAGTAGTCGTAATTCTTAGCATAATAAGCTGCTATAGCTAACTGTGCGGATTTCATATCAGCGCCTACTAGTTTTTTACCTTTAGGTGCTATGATACATTTACGTATCTCTTCTCCATATAAAGAGCCTACTCCAGGTGCGTTCACAAATACATAGTGTGAGCTTCTACCAGTGCTAGTCTGGAAAGTATTTACACCACAAGGTATACGTCCATCTGACCTAATCGCACTAAGAATACCTTTATTTTCTGGATCTTTAGGGTTACTTAGAAAGCGCCTACGATGCATGTAAGTGTTGTACTCAGCTATCTGCTTACCAACCCCTTCAGGAAGCTGCTCATAGTCCTTCTCCGAGAGTTTAGGACTAGTAACCATAATCTCACCAGCTTTAACTTTAAATACCATCTGGTCGTTCCTGTGTGCTTTCTTAGGGTATCGTACCTCAGTGTACTTATCAGCTTTAACGAAGCTACCCTCAGAGTCTTTCTTCAAGTTCCACTCATCAGCATTCTTCCAGCCTAACCTAATAAGGAAACCTTTAACGACTTCATGTTGTGTCAAACTAGAAGGTGTAAAGCTAATCTTAGTATGAGCACCTACAATTTTATCTGTATCAGTTGGCTCTACCTCGAACCAGCTGCATGTATTAGAGTTTAACAGCTTAGTCTCTTCTAAGGTTTTCTCTACATCCCAATCTTTAGGTTTAGTCTCAGGGTGATGTTCTTTAACCCAAGCGTTGAAGTCCTTCTTCTTAGTAAACTTAGGGCTGCTGCCATAGGACAAGTTAAAGCCTTCATAGTTATTAACCTTATCGGTCTTATGAAAATTAGTAGAAGGTTTATAATAAGGTTTCTCTGGTTGTGTTATCTCTTCACCATTACGTTTAACCTTCTCATAAGTATCTTCTACCTTACCTTTAAAGCCTAATGCTTTAGCTACCTCTTTACGTGTTACCTTAGAGGAATGTACCTTAACTGTTGGTGGTAGTTTAGGTTCAATCTCTTTAGCCAACTCATTAGTACGCCCGTCTAAGAATTCAATACACTCTAAGATATGCTCCTTATCGACTAAAGCTCCGTTGATTTCCTGCTCAGTACAACCTAATCTATACGGTTTCTCATGTGTAAGTGCTTCGTCAAAAGTAATACCTATCTTGTCTTTCAGTAAGGTACGTTCTTTCTCAAGATACTTATGAGTGTAAGCTTGTATAGTAACATCCTCAATAACCCTATGAAGCTTAAAGATATCCATAGTAGTCCAATCATTGATAGGTGGTTTATTAACCCCAGCACGTTTACCATAAGCCTCTAAACCATGTCCAGATTTACAACCTCTAGGTGTCTCTCTATCGAACCATTGTATCTTACTATGGATGAGTGTGTCTTCCCAAGCATCTAAAGGTATTACACATTTAGGGAACACCTTCTCAATAACTGGCTTATCATAACCTAAAGCATGGTGTACTATAAGCTTAGAGTTATTCTGTGCAGCCATATACCAGAAGCGAGCACCCTCTATAAGAGTACCTGAACGAGCAGGTATCTTAAAAGGTTTCTTATCATGTGGGTCAACACCCTCTTGGTTATCATATTCAGGGTAGTCGTGGAATAAGAACACCTCCTCAGTCTCTACGTCTACAGAGCAGATACACCAAACATCTTCTGCTGAGTGTACATCATCGTAAAAACCTTTAGCTTCGATATCGCTAGCTAGTAAACGGTTGGTGTATTTCTCTGGAGCTATATTCATATTACCTCTCTAATTTAAAAAACTTGATCTTTCATAAAGTCTGGCTCTGCTTGGAAACCTCCTCCACTAGAACCTTTCTTATTATCATCGTCGTAATATTCTTTATCAAAAGATGATATCTCTAAGTTAAACCCTGCTGGTAACTTCTCAGGATTATCTGCAAAGTATTGATTCCTATCGTATACCTTTCGAGTCTCTGGATCATAGTACCACTCTCCAGCTGGTCCAGTATCACCACCTCTACATTTAGGTAAATCTACATATGTAGTGTTCCGTTCAATAGGACATTTAGCCATCTTGTTACGATTGATAACAATATTGATAGCCGCTGATTGGACAAAGGTACTTGATCCTAGTGAATCATACTCTGTACACTTCTGAGGTATCCCTCCACGGTTAGGTGGTGGCTTTCTAGTATGTAATACATTAATGATAGTAACACCATTCTTAATCATACTCTTCTGGAACTTCATGTGCTCTGCTTGCTGCTCATTAGTTAAACTTCTCAGTATATCCGATAGTACATCAATAATAAGTATACCGCAACCATGCTTCTTAATAAGGCATTCCATTTGTCGTTCTAAATGCTTAATATCTCCATCACGTTCATCTAACAACGCCCATCTAGGTTCACCATATTCGTTAACCCATAAATCTTTAGTCAGAGCTTCTGTCTCAGGGTTCTTAAGATACTCTAAGGTTTCCTCCCCTGTACCATACCATGCTAAGTTCTGCTCTAA
>JAAGZM010000456.1 GCA_024206355.1 Gammaproteobacteria bacterium
AAGAAGTTGTAAACAACTAAAATACGATATACATCACCTTCATCTCACCATCCGATACACACACGATACACAACACACTCTAACACAACACAACTACCTACCGATATACTCCTGATATACTACACATACCTAACCAGCATGCGCTGGTATAGAGGGTAATACTGCCCTTAATCTCTTATTCTGTATAAGCTCTCAGTATAGAGTCCTTCGGACTCTTAAGAGATTAACCAGCAAAGCTGGTCTTATGGGGTACGTTGCCCCAAATAACTTTAATTTAATAGGAATTACTATCATGGCTACAATCAATAATACATCAACCACTACTTCTACTAAACGTAAAGCTGCTGCTTTCATCAACGTTGCAGTTAGCAACAAAGACCGTACTAAGACCAAACAAGTAGGTGGCTTGCCACTTTATGCTGACAATGAGTTTCATGCTCAATTGTTAGCTCATTTAAAGACAGGTGGTTCAGTGAAATTATCTACTGATGTTCATGTTGTTGAAACAACTGAATCGTTTGAATTCGAGTAATAGGTGAACAACAATATCGGGAAGCTTCGCTTCCCTTTATTTAATTAATTAATTAAGAGTATTAAATTATGCAAAATGTAATGTTTACGTACCCACATATGGGTTGTGAAGTTCACAGAATTATATCAATGGAAGATGCCATTGATATTGAAAGAAGTATAGCCTCTGGATATGGTACAACTTACCCTGACGATTCAGATGCATTAACAAACCTATTAAATCAACCAAATATTACTTTAACTGATAAACCAATAGGTAAGATTATTGGTGCATACTTACAGGAACCAGAATAATGGCTATGTTAAATGTTAGACCTAAGTTGTATCTTTGGAGAATCTTAGATACTACAGATGATAAATACTTCAGATGTCTCGTAGACTTTGAAGAACATTCTGCATTTGTTGAAGAGAACTCAATAGATGCAGAATACTTAGGGGTATATATACATACCTTAGAGTATGAAGTAACTGATAAGTTATTCCATGTTTGGGATCGTGACGGGTATATTGATGCCCTTAATAATGATGAACATAATGAATGTATTGAGTTTATATTCCTCGGTAATCATTCAGATAAGTATTTAGGTGTATATGTGCCTGAATAAATCCTTTGAGTCTACTTAATAGTAGGCTCATCCTTAATTAATGGAGAGTCATATGGTTGACTTACTTGA
>JAAGZM010000457.1 GCA_024206355.1 Gammaproteobacteria bacterium
AATGATAACAAAATGCACATAACAAGGTCATGCTCAGGAAATTCTGGTCTTAGCGATTATCAAAAACTGAATTTTGTTGAAAACTCATACTAAAAATATAGTCTCTGGGAGACCAGAATCCCTGAGATGACAACGTTATATCAATAGATACCCCCTCAGGAGGACCAGGTGGCAATCTTAGTTTACGGAAGACATACGTCATACAACGTACAGAAAGTGCTTTGGCTCTTAGATGAACTCCAGGTTTCATATAAGCATATAGAACTGGGTAGCAATCCAGGTGACACCGAAACTGACGAATTTGGAAAACTAAATCCTATGAGAAAGGTTCCGGTTTTAGTTGATAACGAAAACGTTGTTTGGGAGTCAAATACTATTTTGAGGTACCTTGCCAATATGTATGGCTCTGTAAAGTTGAATGTAGAAAATGCCTACCAGCGCTCATTGTACGAGCGATGGATGGACTGGTCACAAACATATTTCGAGCCGGCATTTATCGGAGTTTTTTGGGGTTATTATCGAACGCCAACAGAATTGCACAATATGGAGGAAATTCAAAAAAGCCTAAATATTTGCATGAATTGCCTGGGAAAAATCGATAATCAGCTAGACACTCAGGAATATCTGGCAGGCAATAAATTTTCTCTGGCTGATATTTGCGCCGGAGTATTTATTTTCAGATTAACGGAAATAAATTTGGATGTTTCGTTACCGAAGAATGTAGAACGTTGGTACAAGCACCTACAGCGCTCGAAAGGATATCCTCGATGGGTAATGAGTGACTTTTCAAGTTTAAAAGGGCGTTTACAATATTGATATAACAAGCGCATGCAGTCAGACTTGCAAACCGCTACGCGCTTTGCAAGCCGCTGATGCGAGGCGTTATGCTTAAAAAGATGAAGATATGAGCAATGAATCAAAAGGAATGTTATTAGGAATACTTGGAGTAATATTCTTTGGTTTAACATTGCCAGCAACTCGTTATATTATTACATATTTTGACCCAATTTTTATTGGTCTAGGGCGTGCCGTTGTTGCTTCATTTTTTGCACTCTTGTTATTATATTTTACCAAACAACCTATACCAAATAAAAATCAAATATCTAAACTTATTGTAATTTCAATTGGTGTTGTAATCGGATTTCCAGTATTGTCTGCATGGGCAATGCAAACTGTTCCTGCTTCTCACGGTGGGGTAGTTTTGGGTGTTTTACCTTTGGCAACGGCTATTGTTGGTGTTTTAATTTCTAATGAACGACCCTCAATTGGCTTTTGGATAACTGGGATAGTGGGTAGCTCAATTGTTGTTGTATACTCTCTATTTTATGGAGTTGGTTCATTCCATGCTGGTGATATTGCCTTATTTGGTGCAGTTATAAGTGCATCAATAGGCTATGCTATTGGTGGACAATTATCAAAAGAAATTGGAGGGTGGCAAGTTATATGTTGGGCATTAGTTATTTCACTACCTTTTATTATTGTTCCAGCCTGGATTCAGGGACCTAAAGAAATTATAAATATTCCCATTAATATTTGGGTAGGATTTTTGTACCTGGCTTTAGTTAGTCAGTTATTAGGTTTTTTCCTATGGAACAATGGCTTAGCTTTAGGTGGTATTGCAAGAGTCAGTCAAACTCAACTTATTCAGCCATTTGTTACAATTGTTGCATCTTCATTGTTAGTTAATGAAGTTTTAGATATAACCACTATTGTGTTTGCACTATTGGTTGTAAGTACTGTAGCTGTAGGAAAGAGGATGCCCATTAATGAAAAAGCATAACAAAAAGCTGCATCTGAAAAACTACGCTCCGCTCCGTTTTTCAGATGAGCTTGGCGTTGGCAAGTCAAAAACACCACTA
>JAAGZM010000458.1 GCA_024206355.1 Gammaproteobacteria bacterium
CCAGACAATGCCGTGTTACTAGAGCTCAAAAAACCCGATGCACTTATCAAATCGGTCACTAGAAAAATTATGGCCAGCGGACACCTCGAAGTATCTGTAACTCCAATATGTGGGAGAGTAAACTACGATGATAGGATTGTAATTTCAGGAACTTTAGAAGCCTTTAAAAAGCATATTACCGAGTATTACCATAGTGGGATTATTCATGCCGATTACTTTTTCATGAAAACCAACCAATATTCTGATGAGAACGAGTTTAGGATAATGTGGTTCGGGCACAATAATAAGGATGAGAATGTATTTTCGGCCCCAGTTGTCCCGTATAACTTCGAAAGAGATCATGTGATTGTTAACGGGATAGATTTCGAGGAAAATTTTGCTATTGGGGTATAGTTAACATGAGCCTAACAATCAACTGCTACGGAACAAATTTCGCTGCGCTCAATTTGCCCGCAGAGTTGGGCGTTATGCGGCTTGACCGTGTTGCGCAACATGCTACACTCCATTAATGATCAAGTCCTTCAAACACAAAGGTCTAGAAAAGTTTTACGAGAGTGGTAGCACTAGAGGAATTCAAGCAAACCACGCGAAGAAGTTGAGAA
>JAAGZM010000459.1 GCA_024206355.1 Gammaproteobacteria bacterium
AAAATGAAGCTTCCATTAAACTTGCACAAGCATTAGGTGCGACTTTTGAAAAGAATTTACCTTTTCGTGGTGAGCAATGGCCAGTATATCGGCACCCTTGATTTAGTGAGGAAATTAGTCAGGAAACTATTAAACAACAGATTCATCAAGCTGTCTCTTCTGGGTATCTAAAGGGCATATGACTAATAAATTTGATAGCAGATGATAGTTTATCTGTTCATTGACGACTTAGACACTTTGAAAAGTTTTTTTTAATCTTACTTCTAAATCGTGAAGAGTGCCGTAAGTAGTATGACTTTAAACGATTTTTCCTCTGGATAATGTTGTTTTGTTCATGTAAAGTGTGGCGAATAGACTGCCTGTTTAGTCAAGTTGTCTGATCTGTAAAAATAATAATTATACAAATTTATAATAAGTAACTAGCCAAAGTCGGAGTACGGGATGAGATTAGATAATAAAAAATTACTATTACCATTAGCGATAAGCATGGCCCTTTATGGTACACATGCAATTGCTGATGATGATACTGAAAACAACGTTGTTACGGTAACTGCACAAAAGCGTGTTGAGCGCCTTGAAGAAGTACCAATTTCAATGTCAGTTTTTCCGCAAGAAGAAATTGATCAAACTGGTATTCAAGAATTAAGAGAGTTAGCAGGTCAAATTCCTAACCTAACAATATCTCAAGGCACTGATTTTGGTGCTAAAATTTTGATTCGTGGTGTTGGTTCAAACACAAGAAATATAGCATTTGATTCACGTGTTGGAGTTTATCTTGATGGTGTTTACCTAGGACAAGGTCCTGCGTTAAACCAAGATTTAGTTGATTTAGAGCAAGTAGAAGTTCTACGTGGTCCTCAAGGGTCTTTGTTCGGTAAAAATACGATTGCAGGTGCAATTAGTTTAGTATCGCAAAAACCACATGATGAGCTAGAAGGTAAGTTTACTGTAAATGCTGGTAATTATAATGCTTTGGAAGTAAAAGGCTCAGTCAATATCCCGTTTAGTGAAGCATTGTCAGGAAAGTTTGCTTTCTCCAATCGTACACGTGATGGTTATATTACAAATACCTTTGATAGTTCTATGGTTCCTACTACTATGAATGTTATGCATCCTGTTTATGGTCTTCTTAATTTGCCTTTGTGTGATCAGTTGGGTGGAACTTCTCCTGCGGGATGTGTGGCTGGACCAGTCGGTGCAAATACAGAACCAGATACCAGTAAAAAATTCAATAACCAAGATACTCAGTCTTGGCGTGCACAGGTTCGTTTACAGCCAAACGATAAGTTAGATATCAATATTGCGTTTGATGGTTTATCTTCAGACCGAATTCCAATGCTTGCGATTCCACAAACTGAAACATTTGGATCTGGACTTGATTATGTATCTCCAGACCCATATGAAGTTGCTTATAGTCATAATGGTGATGAAACTCGTGAAATCTTTGGCGCAAATATGACCATCGATTATGATATGGATAACGGCTATGCCCTGCGTTCAATCACTTCTTATCGTGAAACTGAATTAGTGTATTTCAGTGATACCGATGCTTCGGTAATAGATTTCTTAACTGTTACTTATGCTGATGACTATAAACAGAAAACGCAGGAGTTCCAGTTAATATCTCCTGATGATCGTGCTTTCAAATATGTTGTTGGTGCTTATTTTTATGATCAATCGGCATTTGCAGATCATGATGCTGATGCAGGAAATGCAGGATTCTTCTTTGGTATTGCTCCAGGTGGCGGTGCTTTTTATGAAGCTGATGTAGATACTTCTAGTTCAGCAGTATTTATGAGTGGTTCTATTGATTTTAATGAACAATGGAAACTGGGTTTTGGTTTCAGATATTCTGAGGAAACTAAAGATCTAGATTGGGCCCTTCAGGGTGCTTATTCTGGTGCATTTATGATCGGTAGTACAGCTACTGGTGGCATGCAGAGTTCTCGAACAGATAGACAATTTTCTCCAACACTTAGCATGAACTATGCACTAAATGATGAGACTCAACTGTATGCAAAATACTCTACAGGCTTCAAATCAGGTGGTTATAACTTAGATTACATTATCCAGACAGACTTGGATGCTGGTATCGAGTTTGATGTTGAAACAGCTATCAGTTATGAGTTTGGTTACAAAGCTAACTTGCTTGAGAACAGAATGTCTTTAAACATTGCGCTATTTTCAATTGAGTATGATGACTATCAAGTTAATCAGTTTTTTGACTTAGGATTTGATCCGGTAACTGGAACTCAGCTGACTTCAATTCGTATTTCTAATGCAGCGAAAGTAATTACTGATGGTGCTGAAGTTGAGATGAAATTTAGAATGACAGATGACTTTACTGTAACAGGCTCGTTGGGATTTTTAGATGCTACATTTGATGATTTCCCTGGCGGCTATAGTGTGCTTTCCGAACCAAGCGATCCAGATAGTGCTAAAGAATCAGTTAACGCTGCTGGTAATAAACTGCCAATGGCTGCTGATTTCAATGCAACTTTAGGCCTTCAGTACTATACTAGAATTGATTCTTTAGGTGGTGACTTGTTGATGCGATTAGACGTTAACCACACAGGTGATTACTACACCAGCATTGAGAATATTAAATCACTTGATATCTCAGGTTTGCACGGTGTAATCTTTTCACTTGACCTTCCACACTACGGTATTCCAGCAACAATTGACTGGGGTTATGTAGAGGCAAATACAACAATGAGTGGTCGTGTTGGTTTAATCAGTGACGGTGCTTGGGAAGTTTATTTGTGGGGAAGAAACCTTACAGATGAAAACCAATTCATCGATTCAACTCGTGAGTTCTTTGGAGCAAGACAGTTTGTTCCACAGACTCCACGAACTTACGGTGTAGAGATGATTTACAACTTCTAATATTGTAAAGTAAAGTGAAGAATTAATAAAAAAGGAGGCAA
>JAAGZM010000460.1 GCA_024206355.1 Gammaproteobacteria bacterium
AAAGAACCTCCCAAAGTGCTCACATCAATGCAAATTACATCGGTGATACCTTCTTAGCTGAAGTTGCTATTCGCTATGATGATATTGAGAAGGTTGCCAGCGATACATCAATAAATATAGGCTTAGGCTATCGTTTCAATCCACAACATCAACTCAGTTTAAATCTTGGAGAAGGCTTTAAAGCACCAACATTTAACGACCTATACTTTCCTTGGGGAGGTGACGAAAATCTGAAATTTGAAACATCAGAAAATACTGAGCTTGTTTATAAAGGTTTTTATGATACAGGTAGTTTAGTGATTAGCCTCTTTGATTCTGCAGTCGATAACTTAATTCAATGGATACCAGACGCCGGAGGATTCTGGGCACCTCAAAATGTCGGAGAAGCAGATATTTCAGGTGTCGAAGCTAGCTATAAGTTTAGTTATGGTAACTATAACCATACTATTACTGCCAGTTCAATCAGTTCAGAAGACGGAACAACTGGGCAACAACTTTTGCTTCGTGCAAAAAAGCACTTTGGTTATGAATTCTCCTATACTGGTGATAACTTCGATATTTTCACTCAATTTCAGCACGTAGGAGAAAGACCAGAAACTGATTTACAAACGGAATTGCCAACTATGTTAGATAGCTATACTCAGGTAAATATTGGTGCAAGTTATACATTTGATAATAAGTGGCAGTTGAAATTAAAGATTAGCGATGCTCTAGATGAAGCACCAACTCTAGTATCAGGTTATAACCCTGCTGGAAGGAAATTTTACCTTACACTTGTACACCAGAATTTATTTTAACCTAAAAGTAATACCCCCTTTACAATCAAGGGGGTCAGATCAACTTGAATTTATCTGTAAGCAATATCTCACCCAATTAGCATTATTGTCTGCAAATAATTGATACTTTCACTTATATATTAGTTTTTAAATTTCACAGATAATAAGCAATCAAAATAATTCATGGAAGAAGTATGGCTAGGTTACCGAGAATCAATTTGCCAGATATTCCTCAGCATGTCATTCAAAGGGGAAATAATCGCCAAAACTGTTTTTACGAAAATAACGATTACATCGTCTATCTCTCTAAGTTGAAGAAGTATTCGACTGAGTTCAACGTTAAAATTCATGCTTATGTTTTGATGACTAATCACGTTCACCTATTAGCAACACCGAAAACCTGTTCAGGAATGAGTAACATGATGCAAGCGTTAGGTCGATATTATGTCAGCTATTTTAATAAGCGGCACAAACGAACGGGGACCTTATGGGAGGGGCGATTTAAAGCTTCGATAGTAGACAGCGATCTCTATTTTTTGATTGTAAGTCGATACATAGAGCTAAACCCAGTAAGAGCAAAAATTGTGGTAGAGCCCTCCCAATACACTTGGTCAAGTTTTCATTTCAATAGTAAGATGAAAAAAATAAAGCTCATTACACCTCATGATTTATATTTGGCACTCGGAGCCACACCTTATTTGAGAGCTAAATATTATACATCTCTATTTGAGTCTGAAATTCCAAGTACTAAAATGCAAGAAATCCGAAATGCTATCAACGGCTCTAAAGTACTTGGAAATGAAGAATATAAACGTAAAATTGAACATCAAACAGGATTAACGATTATCCCAAAACCTTGGGGTGGCAATCGGCATTAGCAAGTTGCTCTGACCACCTTGATGGTTGATAGAATAAATTAGCTAGAGTTTGCGTAACAGTAAATTGCATATTCTCTCTGCTTGATCCTCGTAGCTACCACCGAACAAATTATAGTGATTCAAAATATGGTACAAGTTATAGATCTTCTTACGGATATTATATCCATCATCTAGCGGGTAAACATCTTCATACGATTGATAAAAATCTTCTGAGAAACCACCAAAGAGTTCTGTCATAGCGAGATCGGTTTCCCGATCACCATAGTATATTGCTGGATCAAATATCACAGGATGACCACTGTCAGAAAATCCAATATTACCGGACCATAAGTCACCATGTAATAATGAAGGCTTGGGATCATAGTCATTAAAAAAGAGGTTTAATTTTGCCTGTATACGCTCACCTTTTTCAAGCAAGTTCTTACTTGCACCATTTTGTTTAGCTAGGCGGAGTTGATAACCCAATCGTTGTTTATTCCAGAATGAATGCCAATTTTTAGCTGAATTATTTTTTTGAATGGTAGCTCCGATAGTATTATTTCTCTTCCATCCAAATTCTAAATTTGATGATTCCTGTTTATGCAACAATGCTAATTGATGACCCAACATTTGCATATCTGCTTTTCCATTTAAAGCTATATACTCCATAAGAATATATGACTGATTATCTATAATGCCTGTACAAGTAGGCATTGGAACTCGGATTACATTAGCTTTTATAAGTTCTAAGAGACCTTCATATTCAGCTTCAAACATTGATAGTTTGTCCGCTGAATTGAGTTTCACAAAATAGCTATCAGAGTCCGACTCAACTTTATAGGCTGTATTAATACAACCCCCGCCGACAGGTTCTGAGTTGAGAATAGCAAACGGCTTTGCAATTTTTTTGCTTATTGCATTCGCTAATTGCTCCCAATTCTCTAATCCCATATTACTGACTACCCTGTGACCTTAGACTGAAAAACCACTTTGAATTTGCATTTACTTAAGTTGTCCGTATAGTATCTTGTTAAGGATCAGGAGAGCAAATGCAAGCCAATCACCAGTCTACTAAAAATGCGATTATTGCAGTTGCCCTACTTGTTACTACTTTCCTTTTATCAACATCGAATTCACATGCAGAACTCAATAACTTTTGTGATAACTTACCTCGTCCTGCTTATAATAGCCTTCACCAAGATAAAACCAGTACCCGTTGGTTTGAAGTGTACCAAGTGGAATCCGATATTTGGGCAATATATGAGCCCTATCAATGGCAAGAAGTTATTTCTTATCTAATAATTGGTAGCAAGACCTCACTATTGTTCGATACAGGAAATGGCATTGATAATATAAAATCAATCGTCGA
>JAAGZM010000461.1 GCA_024206355.1 Gammaproteobacteria bacterium
CGAGTTATTCTCTTCTTGAGCAGCAAAATTGAGAACCCTTGTATCATCATCCGGATTTTTCGGGTAAAGATTTGTGAGCACATCGATTGCCCTGGACATTTTAATTTTCTCCAGTGGCCAGCTTACATGAACATTCTCATTGTCATCTGATAAAGTGGACATTACTTGATTCACTTTATCTAGTGATTTATCGTGTTCAAGAATTATCATGGAATCACTACGGCTAGCTTTCATTCCATGTTGATTTAAAAGAATTGACAATGCTTCAACCAAAGGTCGGTTTTCGAAACGGGCTGTGACCGTACCTCGTAAATTATGATCGTTATTTATATATTCAGTCTTGGTGTCATCCAGAATTTGTTTAACTACCACATCAAGACGTGCACCTTTTAAATCAACAGATATTTTTACTGGACCGCCTGCTATATCAGGTGGCGCAATATCAAGCCGATTTATACCTCGTCTAAGTGCCTCAATGCGACGTGTCTTCATTTTCTCATTCTCGATTCGATAATTCTCAAGAAGGTTCTCTAAATCATTATTATTAAGCGGTTTTTTACTAGTACATGCTTGTAAAAAAATCAGTATCAGTAGAACTGTAACCCATTCCATTGTAATGGTTCTTCTGATTTGAGTATGTTTGGTTATATATTTATTGTTCACAAAGATGCCTTAGTAGCTAATTATCTTCTGTATTTGATTGTTAAGTATAGGTAGTATTAACAACATCTTGCAAGCAAATAATTTATAAATTAGTTGATTCTATCCTGCCCTGTAAAGACAGTTTCTAATTGTATTAACAAATGTTAAATGTTAAATCTTAAATCCAGAAATGAAATCTAATGTTTTGTTGCAAAACTATTGTCGTCAAACAACAGCTCAGGAACTGCTGAGATGATTAACTAACAAAAGAATGAATATTGATGCGTTTTTACATGGGCTAGACACATGAAGGTCGAGGTTGCTGCACTAATACCAAAACCGAGGGTCAACTTAACCCGCTTTCTCGGAGTATTTACACCAAATAGCAAATGGCGTATGGGAACCTGGTTAGGAGGTATTCAAATTAGACGGATATGGGCAACGATAGCACAAAATGATTATGTTGATTTTCCACATGATGCTCAGACATACAAAGTTGAAAAACAGAGAAACTCCATGAGCCCAGGTATGAGCGCATGGAGTTACTGCTGATTTTTACAGTTTATTGATCATAAATTATATTGACATCAAAATGATAGTCAACACAGCTGGCATAATCACCCTCTTTAAAGCTTGAAAAAGGTGTTTGATAACCCACCAGTTTGCAAGCATAAGATTTTCCATCCGGTGTTTCATTTGACCAGCTCCAGTCTTGTTCCCAATAAATAGGTAATGCACCGCTGCCTTGTGCATCAAATTGATTCATACCTTTACAACCCAAAACCTCATTTCCAGGAACTGGAACATTCAGATATTGAGCAAAGTTAAGGTAGTAGTCAATACGATTCAGTGATTGCTGTATCTCCACTGAACCACCACACTCGACGCCACCATTAATGATTTGTGTGGTTACACCAAATCCAGACAGTAAACCACTTTGTTCATCATGACTATTTGGCTGCCAGGTTCCATCAATAACATGCAACATACTTGGCTTGGGTGGTTGTGGATAGACATAAAAGAATACTGCACTGGCCAAGTTTAACCAAGTATCAGCAACCAGTTCAGGGTTATCCAGCAAAGTACGAACGCTACCAAACATTGCTTCTGAAAAAGGCCCATAGTTATAATTATAACTTAACTGCTTTGCACCGCGTCCGAAATAACTTTTATACTCACCGTCAGCAAAAGTACCGCAAGGCCATGTTTGTCCCTGCCAGATAGAAGGGTTACATTCACTGTTATAACCACCCCTCATCTCTTCAGTCCAACCCATTTCACGAATCCAATATAAACCCTGGCGCCATTCAGCTTCTTCCCAGTGGCTGGTATGTCCACCAGTTTCCTGGGTAAAATGTGCAAACATGGTAGCTAATGATTTACGACAAATTGCCTGTGCATCACGACCATCATTGTAGTTACCACAAAAAGCGGGGAATTTACCTACAGCCTTCAATAAATTGAGGTAAGTGTATTCTGCTGCTCGCCTAGGGAATATATAATCCCAGTCACTAGATGAAATAATACCCTCAAGTCGTTTCACATTATCTGGATTTGCTGCACGCCCCGGTTGAATTAATTCAACATCGTAATTATCCAGAGTAGCAATTGATTGCTTCACCTGCTGCATTAACTCTGAACTAGTTAAATCATACTCTATAGCCTGCAATGCACTTAAGTTTACACTGTACAATCCATTTACTTCATCTGTATCAGTATC
>JAAGZM010000462.1 GCA_024206355.1 Gammaproteobacteria bacterium
CTCACTCACATCAATAAAAGTAGCTGATCCATAGCTAGTATCGATTAATGGATTCATCCATTGTTGCTCTTCAACCATAGAATACAAATCAATAGGTTTGCTGGCTTTTAAACTATATAAGCTACGTGGTTTTTCAGTTTCGTCGGAGAGTTGTAGATAACGACCACCAATGCGATCCAATTCATAATAGGTTTGTAACCCCACTAAATTGGCTGCTGATTTCCATTTTAGAATTTGTGCATCAATGTAAAGTTGATCTCCATAGAGGTAAAATGCTTTTTGCTCACCATCTGGCCAAGTAATCATGGCACTAAACCGTTGCTGTGATAAAGGAAAAGTTTCTATTGTGAGCACACTTTGTTCATCGGATAATTGTCTAAAACCTTGCATACCTGTTTTAAGACCTACAATGCTACTCCCAACAAAGAGTAGTACAAGCCCTAAGAATGCCCTATTGGTTGCCGCAATCAAACGACCTCTTCGCAAACAATGCATACAACGTGCGCCCGACCAAAGTCCTGATAATATAAGGAAGACACTTACTATCCATAATAAATTGTTTGAAAAGAGCATTGTGAGTTTTTCTGCCTGTAGTTTAATATGATAAGATTATCAAAAGCTTAAGGATGGGACTACTACTTTAATTAAATCTGTTCTAACTAGAATTATTTACACGTTAGTTTCATACCTATTAATTCCTCTGGAGTTGATGCCGTTATTTTATTGAACGCTATCCTAAAAAAATAATGATTACCACAATGACTCCTACGGGGTCAGAACTAGTATATGCTGAGTTTGGTGATTAGATACATCATGTTTATGTACTTTACGATTTACCTGATGTAATAGCAAGATTTCTCAGTCATGTTCAACCTATAAAATTAGTGATTATGGAAACTGAGCTTTGGCTAAATATTATTGGTGCATTAAAAAATGCTACTGACATTGATAGATAAATAACCTACAACATTAGCAGCTTTTATTACTCTTTGGAGACTCTTTGGAAAGGAAAAATTATTCTGTTGTAGTCATCCAATTATTAACTTCAATTAGATCTTCTCGTGACAAAATTCCTGCAGCCTGTTTTAACTTTAAAATAGCTAGAATATAGTTGTATCGTGCAGATGCCAGTGAGCTTTTCGCGCTATAAAGTGAGCGTGTGCTTAACAGTACATCAACAATGGTTCTTGTTCCTACTTCAAATCCTGCCTGAGTAGCTTCAAGAGCGCTTTCTTGAGATATCACTGACTGTTGAAGGGCTTTAATAGCAGATATGGAAGCTTCAACACCTAAATAGGATGAACGTGTCGTACGAATGGTTCCTCTCATCGCAGATTCAAGATCATAGGTAGCTTTTTTGTACAGAGCTTCACCTTCTTTTACTTGAGAGTTTGTTAATCCGCCTGAATATATTGGAATACTTACAGTAATTGATGCGCTTGTTCCATAACTATCACTATTCAAAGCCGACCAACTTGGATCAGTCATGCTATCAGAATAGCTTGCCGACAAACTCACATTTGGCAAATGTCCACCAAAGCGGCGTTTAATATCTTGTTGAGCGATATAGACTTCCATATTTGAAGAGAGAACCGTTAGGTTAGATTCTTTAGCAACTTGTACCCAGTCATCAATTTTTGCTGGTTTTGGAGATACTAGAGGGATGTCTTTATTTAATGTATCCAAATTTTCATGGTATCGTCCAGTAACTTCTCGAAGTGCTTCATCAGCATTATCTAGTCTATTTTGTGCGCTAATACGATCGGCTTCTGATTGGTCATATCGAGCCTGTGCTTCGTGAACACCTGTGATAGCAATTAGACCAACGTCGTAACGTTGCTTAGTTTGTTCAAGTTCTTGTTTAATTGCTTTTTGTTCTGCAGCAGCAAATTCCAAATTATCTTTTGCACTGAGAACATCAAGATAAACCTGAGCAACACGGACAATAAGCTCTTGCTCATTGGACTTAAATTGCACCTTTGCTTGCTCAACTCTTCTCTGTGCTTGATCGTAACTAACCCAAGTACTGTAATCGTAGACAGTTTGGCTTAACGATAGACTAAGATAATCGGTCATACTTTCACTTTTACTATTAACAAGCCCAACAGAATCATGGGATTTACTATAAGAGTTACCGTAATTTGCAGAAACAGTTGGTAGAAGTGAAGAAAATGATTGATTGCCTATTTCAACATTTGCATCAAAAAGAGCACCTGAGCTTAAAAACTTAGGATCATTGTCGGTTGCAAGATTATAAATTTCTAACAGACTTTCTGCTTGAAGTGGGCTAGCAACTGACAATGTGCCTAGTAAACAGGCTGTGACAAGAGGCTTGATTCTCATGGATATTTCCCTTTTAGTTCATTTTCTTAAGTTTTAAATATGTAATTAGTGCTCATCTTGCAAGAAGAGGGCAAAAAGTATGCCTATCAATGCATTTATCTAAGGTGAAGCGTAACAAATTCACTACAACGCAGTAAATTAGCACCTTAGCAAGACTCATAAAAAATATAGACGGTAATTCTAACCGGCATTATCTTTCTTACTATGTTGTTAAAATAACTAATCAGAAGTGAAATTGTTCAGCTTCTGGCATATTTTCTAATGCAGGAATACAGGTTTCAAATAGTCCTTCTTCCTGCCACTCTTTATCGTTGGTTCTCGTAATCAGTAACGCTTCCATTGTTGGTTCTTTACCAATTATGCAGAACATTCTTCCGCCTACCTTGAGTAGTTGTTTGAACGACTCAGATATTAGTTGCATAGAACCTAGAATAACTATGATGTCATAAGGGGCTGTTTGGTTTGATTCAGAAGGATCTTTGCAATCAATTGTTACATTCCTAATGCTTAAAGCTGCTAAATTTTCTGATGCTGTCGCTACAAGTTCAGCATTCGTATCAATTGCAATTACTTCGTCTGCCATCGATGCTAACAAAGCAGTTACATATCCAGAATTTGGATTAATAACTAAAACTTTCTCGTTAGGAAGAGGCTTTACTGCTTGTAATAAGCGTCCTTCTTCCCTTGGATGTAACATAAATCTGTCATTACCTAATGGAATAGAAATATCTGCAAAGGCGAGTCCTTTATAAGCATCAGGGACAAACTGCTCTCTTGGTAGCGTAGACATCAAGTCTAATACTTGTTGATCAAGGACTTTCCATGGGCGTATCTGTTGTTCAATCATGTTGAAGCGGGCTTTTTCAATATTCATAGTAAATCCATCTTTCATTTGTTTTAATTAAGGTTTAGGTTAATGCCAATGCCAGCTCTTATTCAACTGCTTTTCTAAGTGATAGTAGATTAGATTGACTATTGGTATTTAACAATGTGCTAAGTGTAACAGATTATGAAAATTTCACATTCACAGAGTTTTAAAAAGTAGCTATTATTGACTATTAAATTGAAGCTTTATGAGTATTTTGATCCAGATCATCTAAAATCAGTAATTATTATTGACAGTTTATTGGAAGTGAAAAATATGCAAACCTACGGCCATGAAGATTATCAAATAATCGAGAAAGAAAGAGTTTTTCAAGGATATTTTGCGATTGATAGATTTACCATCAGACATCGATTGTTTGATGGCGGATGGAGCAATTCATTTCAACGAGAAATCTTTGAAAGAGGCAATGCAGCAGCTGTTTTGCTCTATGATCCTGACTTACAAGTAATTATACTATTGGAACAGTTTCGAGCGGGAGCTTTGGCTTGTGAAAAAAGCCCTTGGATGCTGGAACTTGTTGCAGGTATTATTGAGACAGGAGAGACCCCTGAAGATGTGGTGATCCGGGAAGCA
>JAAGZM010000463.1 GCA_024206355.1 Gammaproteobacteria bacterium
GTTTGGGCAATCTCCTATATCATCACCACCCTCACCCGATAATGTTTCTACATGATGATAATATGGGAGCACCATTGAATCCAAAGGAATATTATTAATTAAAAGTGTGGTTTGTAGTGCGTCAATTGTATGTGATGAGGAATTGTGTGAATGGCTGCCTGAATTTGTACTGCTCACATTATCGCCATCGGTGCAATTGTTGGTTATATCTTTGCTCCATGTTGTTGTTGTTTCCATCGGCATTCCACTGATGTCACCATCATACTGTCCGTTTACCGTCCTCATAACAGCCACTATAATTTCGTCAGTGAACTTATTAAATGCAGCCCCCATAAATTCTAATTCATAATCAATTCCAGTTGTTATGGAGTTTGAATTATAACTTTCTGAAGCCGTCAGGTCTCTTGTCGTGTTTCCTGTTGATAAATAACTGCCACCCTGGCACTGATATTCTACGGTATTATCCAGAGTGCCTGTGCCTGTGTAATTGATAGTTTCGGCTGTATTTGATTCTAGTGTTTCTGATTTATAAAATACATCATAGAGCTCGACTGAGAAACCATTATCATCATCAGTAAGTACAAATATATTGTAATTTTCACTATCCTTAGTGTCTCTTGCAACTGAAAAAATAGTCTGAGTCCCGTCCCTATTGCAAGTCATCTGCCGATTTTCTCTTGCCCAGTTGGATTGCTTACTGGTGGTTCCTAGTGGGTGGCTTTCCGGAGTTGAGGCTAGAGTCATATTGCCATGTGTGGCATTATCTAAAATAATTGAATCAACTAGAGGCATGTCAGTTATTGTTGATTGATCTATACTTGGATCATATATAACCTGATGTTTTTGCAGTCTAACAGTCCATGACCAACTGTCAATATAA
>JAAGZM010000464.1 GCA_024206355.1 Gammaproteobacteria bacterium
GCTCGGTGCATAATCTGTCTAATAGCGAACTCAAAGTGCATTTTTCTACTTTGCAGTACCACTGCTCATTAATATAGTCTAAATGAAATCCTCCTGATCGAGCAGCGACCCATAATTGCAGCATTGCCACTTGCCTATTGATAATGATTTTACTTTCATCCGAAAACTCAAGGGTAAGGATACCTGCAATGGTGTCATAATCAATATCTACACCAGTATCTTCAATCGCCTCCTCAATACCATACAAGGTATCGTCGACAATTTGATTAAATACACTTTCTTCCACAAGTTGCTCCAATTTACTGTTGATATCACCATTTTTACACAATCCTGTTCAAGGATCATTCAATAGTTACTGATTATCCTGTTATACTCTCATTATTAAAAACTATGATAAATTGAATTAACAACCATGCCAGCATTAAAACGAATTATTTTGTTTGTATTTTTGAGCCTACTTGTTGCCTGTGGTCAAAAAGGCGCACTAACGCTCTCTGATGAAAATAAACCAGAACAAAAAAAGACATTAATCACACAACCAAGCAAAACTGAAGCTCAAGAGGTCTACCAATGAAGTTAGCATTTACAAAAATGCATGGACTTGGAAATGACTTTATGGTTGTTGATTTAATTACTCAAAATTTCAATTTCCACACGGAGCAAATTCGACGTATCGCAGATCGGAATAAAGGCATAGGCTTTGATCAATTATTGACAGTTGAACCACCTATCAATCCTTACACGGACTTTCATTTCAGGATATACAATGCCGACGGCTCAGAGGTAGGTCAATGTGGTAACGGTATGCGTTGTCTTGCGCGGTTTGTGCGGGACCAGCAATTAACCTGGAAAAATAAAATTCGAGCAACAACCATTTCTGGAAATATACGGCTACAATTTGAAAATAGCGGCTTAGTCACTGTGCAGATGGGAGTACCAAAATTCGAACCGAGAGATATTCCTCTTGATCAACCAAATAAAAAGGAACTCTATACACTTCAGACTAAGCTTGGAGAGTATAAAGTTACCAGTCTATCAATGGGTAACCCTCATGCATTACTTTTTGTTGATGATATAGAAACTGCACCGGTTGAAACCTTAGGACCGATAATTTGTCAGCATGAAATGTTTCCAGAACAAATAAATGTTGGATTTATCCAAGTGATCGATAAAAAGAAAATTAAAATTCGCGTTTTTGAAAGAGGCAGCGGAGAAACCCTTGCCTGCGGAAGCGGAGCTTGTGCAGCTATGGTTGCAACACGTGTTGCAAATTTGTGTGAAGACAATATTCGCGTCGACCTACCTGGTGGGCATTTATTTATTCGTTGGAAAGGGTCTGCTAAATCTGTACAAATGACCGGGCCATCAACTATTGTATATCGAGGACATATAAGCCTATGAGTGAAGCTAAACAAAATAATAATTCTAATTTAACTGCTAGTAATGTTGCTGATTATTTGAAAGATCATGTTGATTTTTTTCAACAATATCCCGATCTTTTATTATCGATGAAATTTTCTGATCAACCTAACGGATCTATTTCGTTAGTTGAACGACAAATGAAAGGGCTGCGCCACCGTAATAAAGAGTTTGAGGAAGAGTTGCATCAAGTTATTCGAAATGCACATGATAACGAACAACTGCTACAACAAACCATTGGACTTTCGTTAACTCTTATTTCTAGTGACGATATTGAAAGTTTAACAACCTCTCTTTTTATGGAATTAAAAAAATCTTTTAATATTGAATTTCAAAACCTACTGTTGGATGAAAATATTTTTGCAGGTAAAACAAGCTTATCCGTCAACATGGATTCTATACGAAAAACATTAGGTGATAATTTTCCTAAAAACCAACCTGTTTGTGGTCGTTTAAAAAGTTCCGAAAAAGGCATGCTTTTTAAACCCGATGTACCTGTTGAATCTGTAGCAATATTACCTCTTGGTGAAACAGGAGAGTTAGGGTTATTGGTATTAGGTAGTAAAGATCCTACTCATTTTGATCCAGAAATGGGTGATCTTTTCTTGCTAATGATTTCAGATATGCTCAGCCGTCTGCTTAATCGATATAGTAAATAGGTCGACTTCTTTGACTAAGCCAGAAACACAAATTAAAAGCTATCTGGAATATCTGGGTACAGAAAAAAATTATTCAAAACACACTATTAAAAGCTATCAGAGACAAATTATAAAAACCTTAAACGATTGTGATGAGTCGATTAACAAGGGTTGGCAAAAGCTTGATATTCATCACTTTAGAACTTTAATTGCAAAATGGCACAGAGGGGGACTTTCCCCTCGTAGTATTCACCAGCGCTTATCTGCACTTCGAGGCTTATATAATTTCTTAATACGAGAACAACAAGCCGACTCAAACCCTTTAACAAGCCTAAGAGCGCCTAAAATGGGCCGAAAGTTACCTCGTGATATAGAAATTGATGAGATTTTTCAGCTTCTTGATAATATGCCAAAAAACACTTCTTTAGCAATTCGAGACCATGCCATACTTGAACTGCTTTATAGCAGCGGCCTTCGACTCGCAGAATTAGCGGGACTCGATCTTTTTAATATCGACTTTTCTGATAACTGCGTACAGGTAATCGGTAAAGGCAACAAAACTCGCAGATCGCCTGTAGGATCAAAAGCACTGTCAGCACTCAAAGACTGGTTAAACGAAAGAGCCTTAATCGCAAAAGTTGAAGAAACTGCCGTATTTGTCAGTCAACGAGGCACTCGGTTAAGTCATCGAGCAATTCAACAACGATTAAAATATTGGGGGCAACAACTTGGACTTACAACACCAGTGCATCCACATAAATTACGGCACTCATTTGCAACACATATGTTAGAGGCTTCTGGCGACTTAAGAGCAGTTCAAGAGATGCTAGGTCATGCCAATTTATCGACCACTCAAATCTATACACATTTAGATTTTCAACATTTGGCGAATGTCTATGACTCTGCACACCCTCGAGCTAAAAGTAAAAAGAAATGAAAAATGTTAAAGCGCTAAGTTTTGATCTCGATGACACTCTTTATAATAACGTGCCCGTTATCAGAAACGCCTTTCTTGAACTTTATAATTATTTAGTTATAAATTTTCCTAACATTGCAGTGAAATATAGTTTCGATAATTTTATCCATGTTGCAACAACGCTAAGAGCTTCTCAATCCTCTACGGCTAATTTAAATCTGTTAAGACGCTTACACATTCAAAAAATACTTAGCACTAGTGGTTATGAAAATAGCGAGTTCCATGCATCATCTGAAAAAGCTTTTAATGTTTTTTGGCAAGCAAGACAGAAAGTATCCTTGTTTCCCAATGTACATGAAACTCTTAATGTTTTATCTGAAAAATTACCATTAGTAGCAATAAGTAATGGTAATGCTTGTATAAAAATTATCGGCATCAATCAATATTTCAAGTTCAGTATAAATGCTTCTGACACAGGAAAACCTAAACCGGATAGCAGCATGTTTTTACTGGCTTGTGAAAAGTTAGAAATTGAACCAGAACAACTGGTTCATATTGGTGACAGTATTGAACATGATGTTAATGGGGCAAAGCTCGCAGGATGCAGAGCCATTTGGTTTAATCATAACTCTGAAAATACTGAAATTAAAAACAATAATGCTGATAGTGTTATTGAACAACTATCAGCATTATTAGCCTATAATTTTTAACAATTAGAAATCACTAATTAACCTGAGTTCTGTTTAAGCAACGATCATTGAATTTCCCTAGAATAGATCAAATTATTCACTATTTAAATCCAAAAATGCTTGTTTATTTTCAAACAATAGGCAATTAATCTGGCTAGTATATTAATCATAAACTCTGTAATACTGCTGCATTCTCTCTGCCTTGGGCATTCAC
>JAAGZM010000465.1 GCA_024206355.1 Gammaproteobacteria bacterium
CATTTCCAGCAAACAACCATTGAACACCAAGCTCTTTAGCCTTATTTTCAGATACTTCTACAATAATTGCTTCAACAAGCACTTGAGCCAATCGAATATCTAATTGACGAATAACTGATTCAAAGGTTTTCATCATTCCTGGTGGTGCTGTAATAATGAGCGAGTTAGTTGCCTCATGTGATTCTATATTATATTCCTGACTAGAAGAACGACTTGAAGTTCGCTTAGCACCAGTAGTTTTCGCTCCGCCTCCTGTTTCTGCTGCAACAATCTTTGCTTGTCCAAGCAATACACCTTTTAATTCTTCTGCTTTTGAGTAGCGTAAATAAAAAACACGTGTATTCCCACTGCTTTCTTGGCGAGAATCGAGTTGTGCAATAATAGCTCGCAAACGTAAACGTGAGTTAGTTTCGCCGCTAATTAAAATACTATTTGTTCTTTCGTCAGCGACAATATTGGGTGTAGAGCGACTTGCTCCTTTGCTAGCTGTTCTTTTTTCAAGACTCTCTAAGATACGGACGACTTCTGCAGCATTAGCATTTTCAAGAGGAATGATATCCATACTAACATCAGACTCTTTATCAACCTGGCGGATAATTTTTACTATACGTTCAATATTTGAGGCCCGATCATGTATTACAATAACGTTAGATTCAGCATAGACAGCCATATGCCCAGTTTGTCGAATCAAAGGTCTTAGTACAGGTGTTAATTGTTTTGCATCTACATTATTAACTTTGATGACGCGAGTAATTAAGGTATCACCTCGGCTTGTGCCGCCAGCATCACTTTCGACAGGTACCGGTTCAGCTTTTGCTAATTGATCCTGAGTGATCTTTATGACTACGCCGTCTTCAATTGCTGCCAATTGATTCATTTTTAATGCTGAGAGGAAAATCTCATAGACTTCATCTTTCGTTAATTCAACATTGGCGGGGGATAAAATGGTAATTTTTTGATTATTAATTCTAGGATCAAGAACAAAGGTTTTACCAGTAATACGACTCACTGCTTCTATTAACACGCGAATATTGGCATCTTTCATATTTAGGTTGTCTGCATGAGTAGCAGAAACAGCAAATAGTTGAATAAAGACAGCTAAACCAAGGCTGATTAACCAGCGAGACCTACGAAATGATTGTGTTTTTGTCATAATTTGTCTTTTATAGTTGGTAAATTATAGTATATTTATGATTAATTAGATTGTGCACTAAAGAGAATATTCAGATCTCTCTCGCCACGCTTTATCGTTAAACTAAGCTCATCAGCTGTACTGATTTGTTCCATTAGGCTAAAAGCACTTGCCGGATCATCAAGGCTTATTCCATTAACGGCAGAAATAACATCATTACGCCTTAAACCCATACGGCTAAAGAGTGACCTATTTTTTCCTGGCGCAATCCTAAAACCTTGAAACTCTTCATTAACTAAGGCAGGTGAAACTGAAACAAGTTCACTGAGTGATTGAGGATCGGATAATTTTGATCGTAATTTAATGAGTTCTTTGGTGAGGTTCTTATCTTTCCGTTTATCAATGATATCGCTATTGTTGCCACCGGCATTAAAAGTAGTTTCTCTTCCTTTTGGTTCTCTGCTAGAAGTGCTGTTTTTGTTAGTGCCTTTTGATTGTCCGAAATCATCGATAAATAAGGTTTCAAATTTACCAGCGCGAGACATGATTATTCTATCAGACAATATTTTATGTAGTTTTAACCCTGTTGCACCGGGTAATTTACCACCAATTCGATAAACGTCTTGTTTGTTTTGAGCTTCAATCATGGCTCCGGCCAGATCATTTTCAGATGCTGAGTATACACCTCGAAGTTTTAAATCAAGTCTTGTAACGGGTGCATTTAGTTCGCTGCTATCAGCTACTACGGGTTTAGGTTTAGGTTTAGCATCACCAAACAAGTTAAAGCTAGTTAATTGTTGAATATCAGTATTCGCTGAGCGAGTGGTTGTGGTTGTTGAAACAATTTTTAGATCAGGTTTGGGTTGAAAATACTCCCATACTGTCCAGCTAAAAGCTGCAATAAGATATAGGATAAATAATATTAACAGCGCACTGACAAATTTGGCTGCTTTGGGAGACAATAAAAAGCCTCGAGCAACCTGAGGTAGTGAACTACTATTAATTGAATTAGTGAAGTTATCCATCTTCGACATCTGTCTTATCTACAGTCCTAAAAAGGATTAAAAATTTTCTAGCATAATCATAGCAGAAGAATTCTATGGAAACAGTAGGTGTTCATTAAAACTGTGGAGTTAAGTGCCTATTTTTTTTAAATTTGCAATATTGAGCATCAATATCTCTGTGGTAAACTTAAATCAATGTAATATAAATTGAGCATTCCATGACAAAGAAAAATGTATTATCCGATCTTTCATCAGGAGTTCGCCTTGATAGGTGGTTGTGGGCAGCGCGTTTTTTTAAAACTAGAGCTATGGCGAGACAAGCTATTGAGGGCGGGAAAATCCATATATCTGGTCATAGAAGTAAGGCCTCAAAAGTGCTCCACGGTGGGGAAGAGTTAGCAGTTAGAAGAGGAGTGGAACTTTTTACCGTAGAAGTGTTGCTAGTTGCAGATAAAAGAGGGCCAGCAAAAGTTGCCCAAACCCTTTATCAAGAAACTGAAGAGAGTCAGCTATTAAGGAAAAAGGCATCAGAATTAAGACATATCCAATATTTAGCAGAATCTCCCCCGAGCCGTAGACCTGATAAGCGTCAGCGTAG
>JAAGZM010000056.1 GCA_024206355.1 Gammaproteobacteria bacterium
GTGAATAATAAGGCTGAGAATTTTAACTTGTCAATGCCCAAATTAGCGACTAAGTGATTTTATCCCTCGCTCTAATCCATCTAGAGACAGAGGATACATCTCATTTTCTAACAACTGCTTAACCATACCTATGCTATGGGTGTAGTCCCAATATCTTTCTTCAACAGGATTCAGCCAAATCACCTTATCGAAAGTTTCTCTCATACGTTGCATCCAGATGTAACCGGGTTCATCGTTCATATGTTCGACGCTGCCACTACGATGGGATATTTCGTAAGAGGCCATGGATGCATCGCCAATAAAGATGACTTTGTACTCGCTACCATAAGTTCTTAACACCTCTTGCATGGGTGTTCTTTCTGTATAGCGTCGTTCATTATTTCTCCATACACTTTCATAAATGAAGTTATGGAAATAGTAGTATTCAAGATGTTTAAATTCTGTTTTGCAGGCTGAAAATAGTTCTTCGCAGATTTTTACGAATGGGTCCATGGAACCACCAACATCCAAAAATAATAAAACCTTAACCGCATTGTGTCGTTCAGGGATCATTTTAATATCGAGTAAACCAGCATTCTTTGCTGTACTACTAATAGTGTGATCTAAGTCTAATTCTTCATGAGCACCGGTTCTGGCAAATTTCCGCAGTTTTCTTAGGGCTACTTTCAAATTTCGTGTACCAAGCTCGATACTATCATCGAGATCTTTAAACGCACGTTTCTCCCAAACTTTTACTGCACTTTTATTTCTACTCTCTCCACCAACTCGAATGCCTTCAGGGTGATAACCGCTATGACCAAAAGGTGAAGTGCCCCCTGTTCCTATCCATTTGCTTCCGCCGGCATGGCGTTTTTTTTGTTCTTCCATACGCTGTTTGAATGTTTCGAGTAATTTTTCAAGTCCACCCAATGATTCAATCTTAGCTTTTTCTTCTTCCGATAAAGTTTTCAAAAACTCTGCTCTTAACCAATCTTCTGGAATAAGAGACTCAAGGATATCTTCAAAGTTTTCTAATTCTTTAAAATAGGCTGCGAAGGCTTGATCATAACGATCAAAGAATTTCTCATCTTTGACTAAACATAATCTAGCGAGTAAATAAAAGTCATCAATGTTGCAAAAAGCCAGACGCTGTTGCAATGCCTCAAGTAACATCAATAATTCCTTGATGGATACAGGCACGCCCATTTTCTTTAATAGATAAAAAAAGTTGATTAGCATCAGGCTTTATTCTAATTTAAGAGTCACGTCGAAGCATAAAAGCTAATTTTTCCAACATATGCACATCTTGCTCATTTTTGAGCAATGCGCCATACAAAGGAGGAATAGCTCTTGATGGATCGCGACCTTTTAGTATTTCTTCAGGAATATCGTCTGCTAACAGTAATTTTAACCAATCAATCAACTCAGAAGTGGATGGTTTTTTCTTTAAGCCTGGAACATCTCTGACCTGAAAGAAGATATCCATTGCTTCTTTTAATAAAGAGGCTTTGATATCAGGATAATGAACAGCAATAATTTCCTTCATTGTTTCCTTATCTGGGAAATTAATATAATGAAAGAAACATCGTCTTAAAAAGGCATCAGGTAATTCCTTTTCATTGTTGCTGGTGATGATAATAACCGGTCGATTCACGGCCTTAATAACTTCGCCCGTTTCATAAACAAAGAATTCCATCTTATCGAGTTCAAGTAATAAGTCATTAGGAAATTCAATATCGGCTTTGTCTATTTCATCAATGAGTAGAACAACTTGTTCCTTTGCCGCAAAAGCTTCCCAGAGTTTACCTTTTTTGATGTAGTTATTTATTTCGTGAACTTTCTCGTTACCCAGCTGTGAATCTCTCAAGCGAGAAACTGCATCGTATTCGTAGAGTCCTTGTTGTGCTCGAGTCGTTGATTTGATATGCCATTGTATTAGTGGCATATCTAGTGCGGCTGCAACTTCTTCAGCAAGCATCGTTTTACCTGTACCTGGCTCACCTTTAATTAATAGTGGTCGCTCTAGTGTTTTAGCAGCATTGACGGCCATCTGAAGCTCTTCAGTGGCGATATAGTTTTCTGTACCTTGAAAATTCATGTTTCCTCCAGATTCTTAGAAGCATTATACCCAAGAACTAGGGGAAAACTACTTCTTAGTGATTTGAATCATCGACTAATTATTGTCTCAAAATTGTAATAACAGTTGGAATAAGTTACGAACAAAATATCCTAGTTCTACCTCAATATACATATTGCAGTGGCTAGTAAATTTGATAACGACACAACTTGTAGGAAATGCCCAAAGCACTCGCTACGCTAATGGGGCAGGCTCTGACTAGTCCTTTTCAAAAGTTATAAAGATGTGTAAGTTTTCTAGCTCCGTACCAGAAGGGCAAGGCTATAAACAGCCATCTTCTTTGTTAAGCAATTTTCAGCTAGAATGACTAGCATAAAAAAATACTTGCCTCAAATAAGACTGTTCCTATTCTTGCTGAAACATGTATATTGAGGTGGAACAGGTATATAGTTAAGGCAGTCTAAAAATTTACTAGTTAAATACTTCGGTAGCAGAAATAACATTGAGAAAAGTTGTTAAAAAACTTACAAGATTTATGTTGGATAGCATTAGAGATCTGACACCAATTGTATTGGTAATTTTATTTTTCCAAGTTTTAGTTATACAACAGCCTTTGCCTAACGTTGGTCAAGTGTTGGCAGGACTGGTGCTTGTTGTTTTAGGTCTAACCTTCTTTATTCATGGGCTTGAGCAGGGGCTTTTTCCTATTGGTGGTTCTATGGCCCGTGCTTTTGCCAATAAAGGTAGTCTCGGCTGGTTACTTATCTTTGCCTTTTCTCTTGGATTTGGTACGACTGTCGCTGAACCTGCACTAATAGCCGTAGCTGCCGAAGCTGCCAAGATAGCCGCTGAAGGAAATATGATTGAAGCAACCGACGCTTCAATGGCAAGCTACGCACAAGGCTTAAGAATGACCGTCGCATTATCAGTCGGTATAGCTTTAGTGATTGGCGTCTTACGTATTGTTCGTAATTGGTCACTTCAATGGCTGATCATTGGGGGCTATATCCTTGTAATGATCATGACATTTTTTGCACCCATTGAGATAATAGGTATTGCTTATGATTCGGGAGGGGTAACAACATCTACGATCACCGTTCCCTTAGTAACTGCTCTTGGTATTGGTTTGGCAACGTCTATTAAAGGACGAAATCCTATGATTGATGGTTTTGGTCTTATTGCCCTTGCTTCATTAACACCTATCATTTTTGTTCTTGGCTATGGGATGATCATGATATGACGGTCGCCGAGGTTTTAGTCCAAATTACCAATACTTTAATTGCAACAATGCAGGATGTCTTACCGATAGCTGCAATTTTGTTTGGTTTTCAGTTTGCTGTTATCCGAAAGCCATTACCTAACTTGGTAAAGGTAATCTCTGGTTTTGTTTGGGTTCTTGTGGGTTTATCATTATTCCTAATTGGTCTTGAATGGGCGCTATTTCCCTTAGGTCGATTAATGGCAGAGCAATTAACCAACCCTGAATTTATATCTGGTGTTGAGGTTGTCGATGGGGTTATCCAAACATTAACTTGGACAGATTATGGATGGGTGTACTTATTTGCCTTTCTCATTGGATTTAGTACAACCATTGCTGAACCATCGTTGATTGCAGTAGCTATTAAAGCCAACGAAGTTTCTGCTGGATCAATCAAAGTTTTAGGTTTAAGGGTTGCTGTTGCTTTTGGGGTTGCTATTGGGATATCGGTTGGTAGTTACCGGATCATTGTCGGCGATCCTATTCAGTACTACATCATGATCGGATATATGGTGGTGGTTATACAAACTTTTTTTGCACCAAAAACAATTATATCACTCGCTTATGACTCTGGTGGAGTGACAACATCAACTGTAACTGTGCCATTAGTCGCTGCTTTAGGCTTAGGGTTAGCTGAAACAGTTCCTGGTAGAAGTCCCTTAATTGATGGTTTTGGATTAATAGCCTTCGCAAGTTTATTTCCTATTATGTCAGTTATGGCATATGCGCAATTTTCTCGGTGGCAGATTAGTAAGTTAAAGAAGAAAAAACATAAACTTAATAAATAATGACAAAGTGGAGAATAAAAAATGCATTTTAAAATGATTATAGCATTTGTTGAAGACAGTATTACAGATACTGTATTGGTTGCAGCAAGGGAAGCTGGAGCAACAGGAGCAACCGTTATCACCAATGCTAGAGGCGAAGGTTTAGAAAAGTCTAAAACCTTCTTTGGACTTAATTTGGAAACTCAACGTGATGTTGTCTTACTATTAGTTGAGGAACATTTGAGTAGAAATATTCTAGAACAAATTGAAAAATTTGGACAGTTTGAAGATAAATCAGGTTCTGGAATAGCAATACAAATTGATGTGGAAGATGCTGTGGGTATTAGTCATCAAATAAGCTTGCTAAGTGAAAAAGTGGAGAAAGAGTTATGAATAGTTTTAGGAAAGTTATAAAAGTAAAAGATGTCATGTCACAAAAATTTGTGACAATGGATGGTATGCAAACTATAAGAGAAGCAATAAACGCAATGAGGAGAAGCCAAGTTGGCATCATTATTGTTAATAAGAAACACGAAGATGACTCTTTTGGAATATTGCTTTTATCAGATATTGCCAAGGAAGTTTTAGCAAGTGATCGTTCTCCTGAAAGAGTTAATGTTTATGAAGTTATGACTAAACCTGTACTACCGGTATCAGCTGAAATGGATATTAGATACTGTGCACGACTATTTCAAAATCTAGGGCTTTCTTTTGCTCCTGTTATTAAGAATGAAGAACTATTAGGTATTATCGGCTATAGAGAAATTGTTTTACATAATTTACATGATGAATAAATAGTATTTAAAACAAGCCATAAGGTTTTGCTTATGTATTATATCAAAAGCTATGAGTAGTTTTTATATTAATAAAGACTTATGTTCAGGATATTTTTGGTAACCAGTATACGGTGATCGATCACGTTGAGAGATTGCCTGAACAATTATCGAAATTATTTATGAGCTTGACGAAATACTGTATGAAATCAGAAAGTATTGTTGTAAGTTAATATTCAGGCATTAACACAGCTGGTTTTACAACCTCTTGTAAGTTAATATTCAGGCATTAACATTACCCTAGAATTCTCAGTTGACCGGCTCTGAATTATGAAAAACAGCAACTTACAGAAGGACTAGTATTTATCCATTGAGTGAGTTTGCCTACGCGTCCAACTGAGGATTATAGGATTACAATACTAATTTCAAACCATTCAATAAATGGAGTCATGATGTTTTTAAAATCAGTTATATTATTTTTCATTCTTACTGTACAACTAAATAACTCAGCTTCCCCGTATCTGGGTCAGTTATCACCTAAGGCTGATCCAGAATTATTTGCTCCTGATATTATTTCTGATGGACTAAATAATCGAGATTTGGCAATAACACCTGATGGTTCAGAAATATATTATTCTATTAATATGATGAATTTTGAATTATCAACTATTATGGTGATTTATCAAAAGAATGGGCAATGGTCTATACCAGAGGTAGCTTCTTTTGCAAGGGATAAAAATTATAAATATCTAGAACCTGCTATTTCACCAGATGGTTCAAAGTTCTTTTTTGTGAAATCAAGAAGAGGAGGAGGGGCAAATGATATCTGGTTTATGAATAGAAAGGGTATGGAATGGGGAAATCCAGAAAAATTGGGAAATAACATCAACACCGACGTTTCTGAAACATTTCCATCAATTACCAAAGATGGAACGCTCTATTTTTCAAGAGCTGACAAAGATAATCTTCAGATTGAACATATTTACCGCTCCAAATTTATAAATGGTCAGTACAGTGAAGCTGAAAAGCTCCCATCTAATGTAAATAGTGGACAAACTCAATTTAACGCTTTTGTTGCACCAGATGAAAGTTATTTGATAGTTTCAGTTTATGGTAGAGAAGACAGTATCGGATCTATCGATTATTATATCGTATATCGAAATGCTGAAGATGAATGGTCAACACCCATAAATATGGGCACAAAAATTAATACAGCGAGTGCTCAGGAATATTCTGCATATGTTTCAAGAGATAATCGATATTTATTTTTTATGTCCACGCGTTTGCCATCAACAACTGAACTAACCAAGAAGAAGTATTCTTACGAGGATCTGAACAATATTCATGATAATCATAACAATGGTAATTCTGATATTTATTGGATGGACACAAGTATCATCGAAGAACTTCGCCCAGAAGGCTTTTAATACCATTTAGAACATTATTGATTTTATCACCAAACAGGAGATACTCATGAATAGAAGACTAGTACTTATTAATATTATATTGTTATTTTTTACCGTAAACATCTCGGCAGAGAAAATTATAATAAAAACAGCGGATAAATTTGATCTTATTGCTGATTATACGTCTGCCAATATTAACTCAAGCAAGGGTGTACTTATGTTGCACCAGTGTAATGCAGATAGAACAATGTATAAAGGTCTTGCTAAAAATTTGGCTAAAAATGGTATTCATTCTTTAGCACTTGATTACAGGGGGTATGGTGAGAGTGTAAATGATGAATATTCACTAAAAAAGATAAGGGAATCTGCAACTAATGAAAAGGAATATTGGACAAAAGTCGATTTTATCGTAGAGAAATTTTGGCAATCTGATATTCAGGCTGCTTATACATTGCTTGTTGAGAAAGTCGGTAGTGACAACATTTCATTTATTGGAGCGAGTTGTGGAGGAACCCAGTCAATTCTGTTAGCAAATAATTATAAGCCAAAAAGCTTCATATTTTTCTCGGCTGGTATGAAAGATAAAACGATAAAAAATTTCCAGAAATTAAGTGATGTTCCAGCTTTAATTGTTGCATCTGTTGGTGATAAGTATACTTATCAATCATCAAATACTATTTTCCTTGGAGCCAAAAATCCCAATAGTCGTTTGATTTCTTACAAAGGGAAAGGACATGGAAAACCATTATTTGAGCATGATAACAACTTGGAAAATTCAATGGTTGAATGGTTTAAAGTTAATCAATAAACTATAAACCTAGAATCCTCAGTTGACCGGCTCTGACTTATGGTTATTTATTTCAAAACAGCAACTTACAGAAGGATTAGTATTCACCCATTGAGTGAGTTTGCCTACACATTTGATTGCACGTTTTTTAGACTTATTGACTTGA
>JAAGZM010000466.1 GCA_024206355.1 Gammaproteobacteria bacterium
ATTTAGGGGTTAAGCGTGAGGTAGGGTTACACCTGTTTGGCCTTGGTATTTTCCACCTCTATCTTTATATGATGTTTCGCAGACTTCGTCTGATTCGAAAAATAGCATTTGTGCTACACCTTCGTTGGCGTAGATTTTTGCTGGTAGTGGTGTGGTGTTTGAAAATTCCAAGGTTACGTGACCTTCCCATTCAGGTTCAAGTGGAGTTACGTTCACGATAATTCCGCAGCGTGCGTAGGTTGATTTACCTAGGCAGATGGTCAGTACATTTCTTGGTATCCTAAAGAATTCTACAGTACGTGCTAATGCAAAAGAGTTTGGTGGGACAATACAAACATCTGATTTGATATCGACAAAACTTGCTTCATCAAAGTTTTTTGGATCAACGATAGCTGAATTAATATTAGTGAAAATTTTAAATTCATCTGCACATCGCACATCGTAACCGTAGCTGGATGTTCCGTAAGAGACAATTTTTTCACCATTCACTTCACGAACTTGACCTGGTTCAAAAGGTTCTAGCATGCCTTGTTCAGCAGACATTTTGCGGATCCAACTATCTGACTTTATGCTCATCTGTAATTATCCTGTTGTTTGTATATTCACCATTTTAACCACTTCCAAAAAAAGAGGCTAGTCTAAAAATTATTATTTTCACACTAGCCTCGTATTTTCTTGCTTTTGTTTTTCTTAAAACTTTTGTTAATAATTAATTATGCTTCTTTAAACATAATTGGTGCGCCTTCACCACGATAATCTTTAGCTTGCATGGCAAGTTTTGAAGCGAATCGACGTGCGACATCTCGATAAATACCGGCAACTTGCCCATCTGGATCAGAGGCTACAATTGGGTTACCGCCATCAGTAGTTTTACGAATTTCCCAGTCTAAAGGTAAGCTTCCTACTAATTCAATATCGTATTGGCTAGCAAGTGCTTCTCCGCCACCACTACCAAAGATAGCTTCAGTATGACCACACTCAGAACAAATATGAGTTGCCATATTTTCTACCAGGCCTAATGAAGGGATCTTCACTTTTTCAAACATGTCGATAGCTTTCTTGGCATCTAATAACGCAATATCTTGAGGAGTTGTCACAATCAGTGCAGCTGTCACAGGAACTTTCTGTGCAAGTGTTAATTGGATATCACCCGTTCCTGGAGGTAAATCGACAATTAAATAATCTAAATCACCCCAGTTGGTATCGTTAAGTAATTGTTGAAGCGCATTGCTCACCATAGGACCACGCCAGATCATTGCCTGACCTTCATCAACTAAATAGCCAATCGACATGCTATTCATGCCATGGGCTTGAATAGGTTCGATAGTCTTATTGTCTTCAGATAAAGGTTGCTCTCCTTGAACACCCAACATCATTGGTTGACTTGGACCATAAATATCAGCATCCAGAGTACCAACCGTGGCACCTTCAGCTTGCAAAGCCAATGCTAAATTAACCGTGGTTGTCGATTTTCCAACACCACCCTTGCCTGAAGCAACAGCGATTATGTTTTTGATTTTGGCAATAGGGGCAACTTCTGATTCAACTTTATGAGACACAATATCCCAGCCAATAGAAACATCTGCCTGTTCAATATTGTTATCAGCCTGCAGGTGCTTAACTAAGTCAGTAGACATTTCATCGGCAATTCCAGCACAAGGAAAACCAACTTTGATGTCGATGCTGACAGCATTACCATCAATATTGATATCCTTAACTGATTTGCTCTTTAGCAGGTCCTGGTGTAACAACTCGTGTTCAAATTTTTCAATGATGTCTTTGACTGACTGCTCTGTGATATCGCTCATTTTTCTATTTCCTCTCGAATAAACTGTCTTGTATAATTCTTATATAACGTATATTAGCTAATCCTTAACTATGGGGACATAGTCTAGTAATACAATGGGGGCGTAGTCAATTAATTGACTCTGACCCCTTTAATTGAATGCCCCTTCTGCGGTATAGTTCGGCTTTGTTTATTTTAATATTTATCAATAAGTTAACTATGACCGAGAGTTCACGAAAAATACTGGTATCCAGCGCCCTACCCTACGCCAATGGTCCTATTCATATTGGCCACATGTTGGAATATATTCAAACCGATATCTGGGTTCGTTTTCAGCAGCATAGAGGCCATCAATGTATTTACGTCTGTGCTGATGATACCCATGGTACGCCGATCATGCTTAAGGCACAGGAGCTTGGCATTACACCTGAGCAACTGATTGCTGAATCTAAAAAGGATCACAAAGCTGACTTTGATTCCTTTTTAATTAATTTCGATCAGTTTCATTCAACTCACTCTGATGAAAGTCGTGAAGTGACTGAGCTAATCTACAACCGTCTTAATGAGGCAGGGCATATTAGCCGACGCACTATTAGTCAGCTTTTTGATCCTGAAAAAGAAATGTTCCTACCCGATAGATTTGTCAGGGGAACTTGTCCACATTGCGATGCTGAAGATCAATACGGTGATAACTGTGATAGCTGTGGCGCAACATACTCTCCTACCGATTTAATTAATCCAAGCTCAGCAGTTTCTGGTGCGGTTCCAGTATTAAAAGATTCCGAGCATTTTTTCTTTAAACTACAGAACTTTGAAGAAATGTTACAAAAGTGGATACGTGCAGGACACATACAAGAACAAATAGCTAACAAGTTAGATGAATGGCTTGAAGATGGTCTGCGTGAATGGGATATCTCTCGTGATGCTCCTTATTTTGGTTTTGAAATCCCTGGTCAACCAGGTAAATATCTCTATGTTTGGTTAGATGCTCCCATTGGTTATATGGGTAGTTTTAAAGCACTATGTAATCGACGAGATAATCTAAATTTTGATGAATATTGGGCACCTGATGCAACCACTGAGCTTTATCACTTCATTGGCAAAGACATTGTCTATTTCCATAGCTTATTTTGGCCTGCCACTCTTGCTGGTAGTGGTTTTAGAACACCAACAGCTGTTTGGGCTCATGGCTTCTTAACGGTTAATGGTACCAAGATGTCAAAGTCTAAAGGTACTTTCATCAAGGCAAGAACTTACCTTGATCATCTTAATCCAGAATATCTACGATATTATTTTGCTGCTAAGTTGAATAATCGCATTGATGATTTCGATCTAAATCTCGAAGACTTTCAACAGCGCGTGAATAGTGACTTAGTCGGCAAGTACATTAATATCGCGAGCAGAACAGCTGGCTTTATTGTAAAACGTTTTGATGGTCAACTAACAGCAGACTGTTCAGAGCTAGGTTTATTGGCAGAATTCCAACAACAGGCTGACAATATCGCTCAGTTTTATGAAGATCGCGAATTTGGCCGTGCAATCAAAGCTATTATGGCTCTAGCTGATAAAGCCAACCAATACATTGCTGATAAAGAACCTTGGAAATTGATCAAGCAACAAGGTGGCGAAGCTGAAACTCAGGCTGTCTGTAGTGTTAGCTTGAATATGTTCCGTCTGCTAAGCATTTACCTAAAGCCTGTGCTACCTAATTTGATTGAAAATGTTGAAGCCTTCTTAAACGTTGAGCCTTTAAGTTGGAATGATCATCAGCACCTACTCATCGACCATAAAATAAATAAGTTTATGCCTTTAATGCAGCGTATAGAAAAGGACGACATAGATGCTATGGTCGAGGCTTCAAAAGAAACAATTAAGGTAACTGTCCCCGAAATTACTCCCGCAAGTAATGCAACTTCATACATTGAGCCAATAAAAGAGACGATCGAGTTTCATGATTTTGATAAGCTTGATTTCCGTGTTGTTAAAATTGTTAAAGCTGAGCATGTTGAAGGTGCTGATAAGTTATTACGACTTGAATTAGATATCGGTAATGAGACGCGACAAGTATTTGCTGGTATTAAATCAGCTTATAAGCCTGAGAGCCTTGAAGGAAGACTAACCGTTATGGTTGCTAACCTTGCTCCGCGTAAGATGCGTTTTGGAATGTCAGAAGGTATGGTGCTCGCCGCAGGACCAGGTGATAGTGACATCTATATTTTATCTCCAGATGATGGTGCTACCCTTGGTATGAGTGTTAAATAATGGAAGAGTTTCCCTATTACGGGCTCAGCTGGTTTTTCTATTTGCTTGTAGCAG
>JAAGZM010000467.1 GCA_024206355.1 Gammaproteobacteria bacterium
GAGACATGGGTGAGCCGGTTGAATTAGCTCTTGCCTATGAAGCACAAGGTGCTGATGAATTAGTGTTTTTAGACATCTCGGCGAGTAATGAAAATAGACCTACTGCATTAAAACTCGTATCCGATATTGCATCCAACTTATCCATACCTTTTACTGTAGGTGGAGGTCTAAAGAAACTCGACGATGTAAAAGCATTTCTTGATGCTGGCGCTGACAAAGTTGCTTTAAATACAACCGCAGTTTTAATGCCACAAATCATCGACCAAACAGCCTTGGCTTATGGCAGCCAGTGCGTTGTTGTCACTATTGATGTCAACAAACAAAATAATGAGTTACCCATTTTTATTAATGGCGGAAGAAAGCTTGTTGAGAATAAGTTTTTTGAATGGACAAGTGAAGTCGCAAATCGAGGAGCCGGTGAAATTCTATTAACGGCTATGCACCGCGATGGTACTGGACTAGGCTTTGATACAGAGCTTACACGACAAGTCAGTGAACAAGTTTCAATACAAGTTATAGCTTCAGGAGGTGCTAAGAATGAACAGCACTTTTTAGAAGCCTATCAAGAAAAAGCAGATGCATGTCTTGCAGCAGGAATGTTTCACTCAGGTGAATATACTGTAGGACAAGTAAAAGATTATTTAACTAAAAATGGACTTCTTGTCAGATAATAATCTGATAAAGAAATTCCTCCAAGGAAATACTGATGATAATACCATCAATTGATTTAATGAATGGCAAGGCTGTTCAACTTAAGCAAGGTAATGATAAAGACAAGGTTGTTGAGCGCGATGATGTTTTTGCACTGCTCGAAGAATTTTCAGTCTACGGAGAGGTTGC
>JAAGZM010000468.1 GCA_024206355.1 Gammaproteobacteria bacterium
AATCGCTTGATAGCAAATAATGTATTCTCAGGGTTAGTGACACCTTGACGCTTAGCTGGCATACCAACTAGAGTTTCATTATCTTTAGTGAACGCTACGATAGAAGGTGTTGTGCGTGCGCCTTCTGCATTTTCAATAACGCGAGGCTCCTTTCCATCCATTACAGATACACATGAGTTTGTCGTTCCAAGGTCGATACCAATTACTTTACCCATCTTACTTTCTCCAAATCTTTTCTAAAATATTAAAATTGTTAAATTCGCTTGCTGTTAGTTATTGGGACAGCAGCCGTTAATTTCAAGTGTTGCATTTGTGTTGTTTCAGTCTTAAGCTTGCTCATCAATAGAAGGAGCATCACCTTGTCCACGAGATACAACCACTCTAGCTGGACGCACTAGACGACCATTTAGTTGATATCCTTTTTGGAACACGTTGATCACATGATCTTCTGCAATATCGGGACTCTCTAACATTGCCATTGCTTCATGATATTCAGGATTAAACTTCTCACCACGAGGATGGACCTGAATCAAACCTTGCTTCTCCAAAGTGCTAATGAGCATTTTGGTGGTCATTTCCATACCTTCTCGAAGTGTAGAAATATCCGTAGCATTCATACTAGTTTCAATACCTTGTTCCAATGAATCGACAACAGGTAATAAATCAGATGCAAATTTCTCTACAGAATATTTACGAGCATTCTCAACATCACGTGTTGCACGACGTTTGATATTTTCCATTTCGGCTTTTGAACGAACCACTTGATCCCAGTATTCAGCAACCTTAGCTTGAACTTCAGCCAACTCTTTTTGTAGATCTTCGATTGACTGTTCTTCAATTGTCTCACCCTCATCAGAATTATTCTCTTCAGGGGTATTCTTGTCACTACTCATCATTTTCTCCAGACGCTGATAAGCTATTGATTACTATCGAAATGTTAGAATGTATTTTCACAACATCTTGATTCTGCAAGGTATATGGGGTTTATCAGTAATAGTTCAAGGGAATAGTGGTGAAATAGTGCCAAAATAGTTTAAACTCACTTTATTCGAATCAATTTATCATTATTTGCGACTGTATTACCATGAAACTGATTAAACGTTCAAACAAACTTGCTGGAGTCTGCTATGACATCCGCGGCCCCGTATTAAAAGAAGCCAAGCGCTTAGAAGATGAGGGTCATAAAGTTTTAAAGCTGAATATTGGCAATCCAGCCGCTTTCAACTTTGAAGCACCTGAAGATATCCTTAAAGATGTGATCCATAATTTGCCTGAAGCTCAAGGGTACGGTCCATCCAACGGTATCTATTCTGCCAAAGTCGCTATACATCAGTATTATCAAACCTTTGGATTACTCAATACTCGTGTGGATGATATCTATGTGGGTAATGGTGTAAGTGAGCTGATCGTTATGGCGATGCAGGCGCTACTCAATACTGGTGATGAGATATTAATCCCCTCACCTGATTACCCACTATGGACTGCAGCAGTTAAATTATCAGGCGGCAATGCGGTTCATTATCGATGTGAAGAAACCGCTGACTGGCAGCCAGATTTAGATGATATTAAAAGTAAAATAACTAACAAGACCAGAGCAATCGTTATTATCAATCCGAATAATCCTACTGGTGCTGTCTATTCAAAAGAAGCCTTGCTGGCAATAACCAACATTGCCCGAGAGCATGATCTGATTATTTATAGCGATGAAATCTACGATAAAATTTTATACGATGAAGCTAAACATATTCCCATCGCCACCTTATCCGACGATGTATTTTGTGCAACCTTTGGTGGCTTGTCGAAGAATTATAGAGTCGCTGGTTTTCGCATGGGTTGGATAATTTTAACTGGACCTAAAGCTGCTGCTCAAGATTATATTGATGGGCTTGATATGTTGTCATCCATGCGCCTGAGTGCCAATGTTCCTATGCAGCATGCTATTCAAACCGCACTAGGTGGTTATCAAAGTATTAATAATTTAATTGTTCCAGAGGGACGTCTTTATCAACAGATGGAAATTTCCCATTCATTAGTTAACGAGATCCCAGGGCTCAGTACTACAAGGCCAAAAGGTGCAATGTATTTGTTTCCTAAAATTGATATTAAGCGATTTAATATAAAAGATGATGAGCAGTTTATTCTCGACTTATTAAGAACCAAGCAAATCTTACTAGTCCATGGCCGAGCTTTTAACTGGCCTGAACCCGATCATTTTAGAATTGTATTTTTGCCTCATCATGAAGAGCTTAGTCAGGCAATTAATTCCTTAGGCGAATTCTTAGAAACTTACCAGCAGAAGCGTTAAGAACTTAACGCTTCACCAATTTCTGGATGCTTAGTTATATAAGCAATAACCGCTTTTGCATAGCCTAGCTTATTACCACAGTCATGGCTCTTACCTGTCATATAATAGGCATCCATGGTTTCTGTTTTTATTAACTCATCCATAGCATCAGTTAACTGAATTTCTCCGCCAACACCAGAAGTTGTTTTTTCTAATAAATTCCAGATTGATGGAGAGAAAATATAACGTCCAACGATAGCCAGATTAGAAGGGGCATCTTCTAACGCAGGCTTCTCAACCACTCGCATTAAAACAGAGGAATTACCTGCTGGTAAATCAGCACCATCAATATCAACGATGCCAAACTTACTCACATCTTCATCGCTCACAGACTCAACCATAATCTGACTAACGCCTGTAGCTTCAAAAGTGTTAATCATCTTTGACATATTCTCAGCTGGAGAAGATTCATCAATTAAAACATCTGGTAAAATCACAGCAAAAGGTTCATCACCTATCACTTCACGCCCGCATAGGACTGCATGACCCAAGCCTTTCGCTTCGCCTTGTTGAACGAAGACCAAATCGACGCCACCAGGAAGTGTGCCTTGCACCTCTTTTAACAGCTGTTCTTTACCTTTACTCGATAAGGACGCCTCAAGTTCTTCAGCTGTTTGAAAATGATTTTCGATAGCTTTTTTCGACTTATGAGTAACCATCACAATTTCATTAATGCCAGCTTTTGCACATTCTTCAACGATGTATTGGATAATTGGTTTATCAACAATAGGCAGCATTTCTTTAGGAATAGCTTTCGTTGCTGGCAACATTCTGCTACCGAAACCTGCTACAGGGACGACTGCTTTCCTTACTTTGTTCTCTTCCATTAAACTCGCTCTCCTCGTCCAATTGCAAAATAGCGATAGCCACGTTCTTTCATACGTTCTGGTTCAAATATATTACGACCATCAAAAATTATTGGCGCAGATAATCGTACTTTCATTTCATCAAAATCAGGCATTAAAAATTCTCGCCACTCGGTTACGATAAGCAATGCAGCTGAACCATCTAAAGCCGAATAAGGATTATCACAAATACCGATTTGAGTTGTTAAATTATTTGCTTCGATATACCTCGTTAGCTCTTCACTACAACCTGGATCATAGATATTGAGAATCGCGCCCTGATAAGTGAACGACTCCATCAATTTTAGTATCGGAGCATTATCTATGCGCGATGAATTTGGCTTAAAAGCACCACCCCATACAGTAAAAGTACGGCCACGAATATCACCTTCGAAGAAACGCCAAACTTTTCTGAATAACGAATCTTTTTGCCGCTCATTAATTTCCATAACGCTGTTAAGTAAACCAATGTTATCGGGACGAGTATTTTCGATACCGGTAATTTGTAATAAATCTTCTGCCAATTGTCGGCCACCAAAACCAGTACCGGAGTTAAGATATTGTTCACCTATACGGGGATCAGATCCTAAAGCCTGTTTTATAACTTGAATATCGATATCCAAAAGCTCAGTGATATTAGCAAGCTCATTCATAAAGCTTACCCTCGTTGCCAACATAGCACTCACTGCAAACCGCGCAAACTCAGCTTCTTTAATCGTCATAATCTGTAAAGAAGTATGGCTCTTTATAAAGGGCTTATAGAGCTCTTTAATGAGAATAAGCAGTGCATCACTTTCGCAACCAATAGTTAGGGCATGAGGGTTTCTAAAATCTTGTAGCGCACTACCTTCACGAATAAATTCAGGAATATAAGCAACAGCTAAATGTTTACCACTAAGTGCCTGATCTAATCCGCCTACAGGAATAGAACAGGTGAAAATGACACCTGAGCAACGTTTGTCTTCAGAGAGTTCATCGAGTAACCCAACGAGTGAAGCGTTATCATCAGGTATTGATGTCACAACATAGAGATCGGAGGAATAAGCAGTCACATCAATTTCATTGGTAACTTCTAAACGACCATCATCGATTTGCTTTTTAAATACAGCATGTAAGCCACCATCTTGCATGCTTGGGTGATCAAACAGATCCTCACCATTGGTACTATCAATATCCTGGCTTAGGTAAACCTTATTACCAATTTCAGCTAAGCAAGAGGCAGAGGTAATCCCTTCGAGACTATGTCCAATAACGGTAATCTTCATGGCTGCTCCTCCTCATTCTGCTCCACTACTTCAGACATCGTGCTATTAATTTTACTAATCAAAGCAGCAGTAGATGCATCCAACGATTCTGATTGATTATTTGTTAAGGCCGGTTGAATTTTCTTAGCTATCGACTTGCCAAGTTCAACACCCCATTGATCAAAAGGGTTGATATCCCAAAGCACCGCCGAAATAAATACCTTATGCTCATAAAGTGCAATAAGACTTCCGATAGTGAACGGCGTTAGCTGATCTATAAGAATAGTGGTCGATGGCTGGTTGCCAGAATATTGTTGATGAGATGACAGCTGAGCCTGCTCTTCTTCTGATAATGCTGAGCTACCCAAGGCCAGTACTCTAGATTGGGCAAGGCAGTTCGATATATTTAAAAAGTGATGTTCGATAAATGATTTTTTTTCATCTATCGAGCTACCGGCATCTCGTTTTACTGCAATGATGAAATCACTGTTAACGGACTCTGTACCTTGATGTAATAATTGATAAAACGCATGCTGAGCATTAGGACCAACTTCACCCCAAAGAATTGGACAGGTATGGTAATCAATATCTTCATTATTAATCGTCACCGACTTGCCATTACTTTCCATTTCAAGCTGACCTAGGTAAGAAGGAAAATATTTTAAGCGGCCATCGTAGGGCAGGATGGCATGGGCATTGATAGATAAAAAGTTACAGTTCCAAATATCGATGAGAGATAGTAGAACAGGAATATTATTTTCTAGTTTTGTGCTTGCTAGGTGTTTATCAACTGAATGGGCACCTGCTAGAAATTCTCTAAAGCCCGACATACCAATTTTAAGAGCTATACTAAAACCAACTGTTGACCAAAGAGAATATCGACCTCCAACCCAATCCCAAAAGAGTAATTGATTAGACGTCCCGATACCCCAATCTGACATCTTTTCTTTCGATGAAGAGATACCAATAAAGTGTAATTTTTTCAAAAAACTTTCATGGGCGCCCGCTGCCTTTAACCAAGTTACGGCGGTATTAGCATTACTTAAAGTATCAATGGTGGTAAATGACTTTGATACCAGACAAAAAAGCGTTGTTTCAGGGTTTAGCTTTGGTAACATATCTGCCAGCTGCGCTCCATCGATGCTGGAAGCAAAATGGATATTAATATGTTTGGTGTCTTCAGATGCGAACTCCTGCAATGCAAAAGTTGTCATCAAAGGCCCGAGATCTGATCCGCCAACGCCAATGTTTACAACATCACGTATAGGCTTACCAGTGAAGCCCCGCCACTGCCCTGCATGAATACGCTTTATCAACACCTGCATATTATTTAGAGATTTCTGTATTTGCTTATTGAATTGCTTATCTTTCAAAAAACACTCATCACTCGATGGAGCACGAAGTGCTGTATGTAATGCAGCCCTTTTCTCTGACTGATTAACCATTTCACCTGACAACAAGTCATTAACTTTCTGTTCAATATTGGCATCTTTCGCTAATTGAATGAGTTCATCAAGAACATCTTTGGAAAGTCGTTGTTTAGAAAAATCTATAACAAAATGTTCAAGGCTAGAAAACATCAACTGTTTCTGTCGCTCTTGATCATCTAATAACTGATCGAGGTGATTGTAATTATAGGTTCCCGCTTTTGAAGACAAAGTCTCCCAGCTAGATAGTTTGTTGAGTAACATATTATTTGCTTCCTAT
>JAAGZM010000469.1 GCA_024206355.1 Gammaproteobacteria bacterium
CCCATTGTTCTGTACTCCTATTCTGTACCATTGATGCGAAAAGTTAGGGTCTGGACGCTTACAACTTCCAGTAGGCCTTTGTGACCTTTGTTATTGCTTTCACTGAGCATTACGACGGCTGGTTAAAAACCTTTAATATTTTTTTAAATAAATAAACTGTAATAAATACAATAGGTTAGCATTGATTTGGAGAGGCAACAATTTGCCGGAACGGCAATTGCCGGTACAAATGTTTGCCGTTTTACGGAGCATAACAAGGAGATATACCTGATTATTATTGTTACATGTGGCAATAATCTGGCTCTAACACCTCCAATTTCTAAAATAAATCACGGAATATGACAAATAATTGACAGTCACTCTTGAAAAATATGATTATTTCAATAGAATATGAATAAATTACTGACTAACGAATTGATAAGTAGGTGAACAATCAAATGTGGAACCAAATGCCTTTAATTATTTTGGATGATAAAACGCCTGAAACTAATTATCTTCAACCTTTACTTGAGTTTATTGGTGAAAAAGCAAAAGTACTTACTTCGGGTAGTTGGCTTAAGGATATTGCTGATGAGCCAGATATATTAGCTATTGTTCTTGATATCGATAAAGTTGCTAAAGATCCTGCAACCATTTTATCTGCTATCCACAAATGGGATCATACTGTTCCTGTAATAGTCATTGCTTCAAATGAAACGGAATTGGGTGTTCTTAAAGACATCGATGAAACGATTACATTACAGGTTGTCTCTCAACTAACAACAAATGCAGATCAGCAGCAATGGCTAAATGCATTGCACCTTTGTCAATTGTGCAAAGAAAATATGCATGCAGTTCCAAAATTAATTGAACAATCTGAAGCAGACTCTGTATCTACTACTAAGGCTGTTGTAAAGTCGCTTGTTGGTAAGAGTCATTCAATGTCTGAAGTAAGACAACTAATCCACCAAGTAGCTTCTACAGATGCAAATGTCCTCATTTTAGGAGAGTCAGGTACAGGCAAAGAAGTTGTTGCACAAAACCTTCACGCAAGCTCTAAGCGCTCCCAGGGGGCATTTGTGCCTATTAACTGTGGTGCTATTCCAGCTGAACTCTTAGAAAGTGAGTTGTTTGGACATGAGAAGGGCGCCTTTACTGGTGCTATTACCACTCGCAAAGGTCGTTTTGAGTTAGCTAAGGGTGGAACTATCTTTCTTGATGAAATAGGCGATATGCCTATGTCTATGCAAGTTAAACTATTGAGAGTTATTCAAGAACGCATCTTCGAACGAGTAGGGGGCACAGAAACAATAAAGGTTGATGTGAGAATTATAGCTGCTACTCATCGAGATCTCGAACAGGCGGTTGAAGAGGGTACATTTCGTGAAGATCTGTATTACAGACTAAATGTTTTCCCCATCGAAATGCCTGCGCTAAAAGAAAGAGCAGAGGATATTCCATTATTGATCAATAATTTTGGTGATCGACTTGTAAAAGCAGGGACGAGTAAAATTCGTTTTAGTGCAAACGCCATTGTTTCTCTTACTCGCCATGATTGGCCTGGAAATGTTAGAGAGTTAGCAAATTTAATGGAACGTATGGCTATTTTATTTCCTGAAGGTATAGTCGACCTTGCTGAATTACCTAAAAAGTATAAATATGATGAAGGTTTGATGCAAACCGAAGTTCCTGCATTAGCAAATGATTCTGGAGGCTCATCAAGCAAAAAAACGCTAAGACCAATTCCTGAAGACGGTTTTAACTTGAAAGACTATTTAGTTGAAGTAGAAAAGATGTACATTATTCAAGCATTAGAAGATTGCAATTGGGTCGTTGCTAGAGCTGCCACTAAGCTGGAGATGCGTCGAACAACACTTGTAGAAAAAATGCGTAAGTATGAAATTCATAAACAAGAATAACTGTCATGAATTTGACAAGTATTCAGTGTAAACAATGTAACACATTGAAAAATAAGGAGTAAATTAACAGGCATAATTCTTGCTATCTATCATTATAAATTAAATGCTGTGACATTAAACTGACACAGTCCTGAAATTAGATGATTGATTTATAGTTGGGAGTTATTCATGACAATAGGCACAGAGCCCGTCTGGAATAAAGAAATTAACGCTGATAATTTACAGCGACCTTTTCCGTTTGAAAGTAATTCTGACGACGATACTCCAAACTCAGCGAATAATCTTCCATCTGCTCAAGCTGAGCGTGAAGCATTACTACAATTTTCAGATATATCTCGTAAATTTATAAACTCTTACACACACCTTGAGCAACACGTTGACCGTTTAAGTTCTGAATTAGCTGCTCAAACAGCTGAAAAAAAACAACAATACGAGGAAAAGAACCGATTAGCGGAGCGTCTAGAAAAAATATTATCTACATTACCTAGTGCTGTAATCGTTATTGATGGCCACGGTAGAGTGCAAGAAAGCAATGCGCTTGCTGAAGATATGCTCGGTTTGCCTATTGTAGGTGAAACCTGGATTGCGATCATTAGTAGGGCATTTTCTCCCAGAAGTGATGATGGACACGAAATATCCTTAAAAGATGGAAGACGAGTCAAGGTAGAGACAAGAGCATTAGGCTCAGAGCCTGGGCAGATTGTCCTTCTAACTGACTTGACGGAAACAAGAATTCTACAAGAGCATCAAAGCCGTGAAGATCGACTATCAGTAATAGGTAAGATGATGGCATCTCTTGCACATCAAATCAGAACACCTTTATCGTCAGCGCTTTTATATTCAGGACACATATCATCTCAAAAACTAGACGAGCAGAGACAGCAACGCTTTCATTTGAATCTTCAACATAGCCTTAAACAATTAGAGAGACAGGTCAGTGATATGTTGTTATTTGCAAGTGGGGGAACGTCATCTAAGCAACGTTTTGGTATTGATGAACTACTTGTCTCACTTAACGCTGATATAAACAGTCATATTGTCGCTAAAGAGATAGATATTGTTATTGATGGACTAGAAACAGAAAACTCAAGTTCTGAAATCTCTTTATTTGGCAACATTCAGTCACTGTTAGGTGCAATAGCTAATTTAGTAGAAAACAGTATTCATGCTTGTCGAGAAAATTCATCAAACGGTAAGCTAATCGATATATCTATTAGCCTAGAAAAAAATACTAAAAATACGATTTCTATTTCTGTACATGATAATGGTTGTGGAATTTCTGATATTAATAAAGAACGAATATTTGAACCATTTTATACTACTCGTGCTAGAGGCACAGGACTAGGTTTGGCTGTAGTTAATACCATAATAAACAGCTTTAAAGGCAAAGTACGTATTGAATCAGAGGAATCATCCGGTACAACAATAGAAATGATACTTCCTTGTATCGTAGCGGATTCCTTCTCTGTGAATGCAGATAGTAAAGAAAATTTTGATAATAATGTAAATCAACAAGTGGTTGGAGGATAGAAGTATGGGGCAGGCCCATGTATTAGTTGTTGAAGACGATACAGTATTGCGTCAGGCACTTGGAGATACACTAGATATAGCCGGATATCAGACTCGAACGGTATCTAGTGGTGAAGAGGCATTGGCTGAATTACATCAGTTTAAACCTGATATTATTGTTAGTGATGTTCATATGGATGGTATGGATGGACATGATTTATTGAATAATATTCAAGATAACCACCCACAAATTCCTTTTTTACTAATGACTGCTTTTGGTAATGTAAATGATGCTGTAAAAGCAATGCGTTCAGGCGCTATTGACTATGTGGAAAAACCTTTTTCACCTGAAAAATTAGTGTCTCTAGTTAGTCGTTATGTATCGATTAGTTATGATACTGGACATGATCCTATTGCTGAAGATCCTAAAAGTAAACGCTTAATAGAAATAGCCGCTAAAGTTGCTTTCACAGATACTACTGTTTTACTGACTGGTCCAAGTGGTGCAGGTAAAGAGGTTATTGCTCGATATATCCATAAAAAATCTTGCCGTTCAGATGGTCCTTTTGTTGCAATTAATTGTGCAGCTATTCCTGACAACATGCTTGAGGCAACGCTTTTTGGTCATGAAAAAGGTGCATTTACAGGCGCACTTAATGCGTCTGCAGGAAAATTTGAGCAAGCTCAGAAAGGTACTATATTACTGGACGAAATTTCTGAAATGGACTTAGGTCTACAGGCAAAATTGTTGAGAGTTCTCCAAGAGCGAGAAGTTGAACGACTTGGCGGTAAAAAGGTCATTAATCTTGATGTTAAGGTTATCGCAACTTCTAATAGGAATTTACAAAAAGAGGTTAGTGATGGCCTTTTTAGGGAAGATCTATATTATCGACTTAATGTTTTCCCAATTCAATGTATGTCTCTAAGTGAAAGGCCTCTTGATATTGTACCTATAGCGAATTACTTATTACATAGACACTGTGCAACTATTGCTGGACCATCCCCAACATTGAGCAAAGCTGCAGAGCAAAGGCTTAAATCTTATCAATGGCCTGGAAATGTACGAGAACTTGAAAATGTTATGCAACGAGCCTTAATCCTTCAAAGTGGCGAATTTATTCAATTAAGTGACTTGCAACTTGATATTTCAATGTCTACGAACCTATCTTCAGTATCCGAGATATCAGCAGAGCAGCGATTAGGCGATGGTGTAAAGAATCATGAGTATCAACTGATACTTGATGCACTTGAAAAATTTTCAGGGAATCGCTCCAAAGTAGCTGAATCTCTTGGCGTAAGCCCTAGAACATTACGTTATAAATTAGCAAAGATGCGTGATGCTGGTATAGAAATAAAATTATAAGGTCATTTATAAGGTAAGCATGAGTATGAAACCAATAGACAATTCACAGCTTTTATCACAAATGAAAACAATGGCTCAAGCTGCTGGCATTAATGAGGCTATTTCTCCGACGAATATTAATACACAAAATGTTAATGGTCAGGGTTTTGGAAATTTACTAACAAGAGCAATTAACAATGTAAATTCTATACAACAAGAATCAGCAATGCTGGCTCGACAAATAGAAACTGGCGACGGCGGAGCAAGTTTGGTGCAAGCGATGATTGCATCACAAAAAGCAAATGTGGCATTTCAAGCAACCATGCAAGTGCGAAATAAAGTTGCATCAGCGTATAAAGATATTATGAATATGCCAATTTAATTGGTATATAGATTAAGTTAATGAAAAGAACGGATAAACGGGAGTTAAAGTGGCAGAAGCAGCAACAGCAACAGGTTTAGCACCTATGGGTACGGGGGCAGATCATGGGTCAAATTCCATGTCTGTCTTGCGACAACTAGGTTTAATGGTTGGTTTAGCAGCCAGCGTAGCCTTTGGTGTAGCGTTAGTTTTATGGGCTCAAGAACCTGATAAAAGACCTTTAGGTAAGTTAGATGCCGCAACTGCTTATGAAGTTATCAGTTTTCTTGAATCAAACAAGATTGGCTACGAAGTTGGTTCTAATGGCGCAATCCTTGTTGACCAAAGTCAGTATCAAAGGGTACAAATGGAACTTGCTTCTCAAGGAATTTCTGATAATTCATCTGGTGATTCAATCTTAAAGCAAGATTCTGGATTTGGTGTCAGTCAACGACTAGAGGAAGCAAGACTCGTTCGAAGTCAGGAAATGAATTTAGCTCGAACTATTGAACAATTTTCTGGTATCAGTTCAGCTCAAGTACATTTAGCTATTCCAAAACAAACCGTATTTGTTACTGATCGTCGTAAACCCAGTGCTTCGGTACTTTTAAATTTAAGCTCTACACTTGGTTTGGAAAGAGAGCAAGTAAGAGCTATTGTTGATCTTGTTGCTGGTAGCATTCCTAGTTTAGGTGCAGATAATATAACAATAACTGATCAATATGGTCGTCTTCATCACTCAGGTAGTTTATCCGCTGAAGAGTCACAGTCTAGAAAACAATTTGAAGAAGAGAGCAAACGCCAAGAAGTATTGAGAAACAAAATTGAACAAATTCTGTCACCAATTTTAGGGATGGAAAATTTTACTGTTCAGGTCAACGTGAGCATGAGTTTTGTTGCAAATGAATCAACTTCAAAATTCCATAACGGTGACGATCCTTCCCTTAGAAGTCAGCGGAAGTTAGAGACTAACTCAAATAGGGATCAAGCAGCTGGTATTCCAGGTGCTTTAAGCAATCAACCTCCTGGAGCTGCAATCATTCCAGAAACGATTGATGTAACCGCTGATGGTATAAACCGCGCCAATTCAGGAAATCAACACTCAGAAGTTGAGTCTAATTATGAGCTGGATACAACAATAAGTCATACACGCTTTCAAACAGCCCAGATTAGTAAGATTTCAGTATC
>JAAGZM010000470.1 GCA_024206355.1 Gammaproteobacteria bacterium
AAATCCCAACTGTTTAAGGTTCATGGTGACATCAATTGGTAAAGCCTCACCATCTACTTTTTGATTGAGAATACCTCCGATCACAACAGGAATATCTATTTTATGCTTACTTAACTCCTCTTTCAGGCGTTTGGCATATTCCAAAGCCATTCCATTGTGAGTGCTGATCAAAATTGCTTCCACATCACTCATTTTAACAGCTTTGGCAATTTGGTTTGGATCAATTTCAGCTCCAAGGTTAGTTATTTCCGATCCTGCTTTGGACAGAAGTTCATGGATGATCATAACAGCATGTGCATGCACATCTGTCGAAGCAATTAAAAATTTCCGGCCTTCCAACAGTCTTTTTGAGCGTGGATTGTCAAAGAGATGTCCATTTTCAGTAATTACACGTTGCGACATCTCAAATACATCTGTTGGATAAACGGGCTGACGTCCCCCAAACGAATCTTCATTGACTGTACCAACACCAAACATTTCTTCAAAATCAGAAGCCCCGAGCATTTTTAGTACATATAACATCTGGACCGGATCATTGATATCAATATTTGCTTCTTTAAATCCGTCAAGTGCGTTGTTAAAAACTGTTTTCCCGGCTGTATACAGCTTAGCTGAAAAATCGCGTGCCGAAGTAAAATCAACATGGGGCAATAAGCGTCTGGCAGTCTGCTCTATTCGTCGTCCAAAACATTGAGCATCGGCAATTTCTTCAGCAGATGGTATTCGTATTGCTTCTGTGACTGGCAAAGGAAGCACGGCATGGCCTGTGGGGCATTCCAACTGAGTCATAATATCCCACAATAGATATTCGGCAACCAATCCCCGGTTCTGGTCAAAATCAGTGCCATAACTGATGGTATCACCGTATATCATAGAGCCGATACAATCACGCTCATGGATCTCATTAAGAGCAAAAACCCAAGCGGATCGTTTTAATGGATCAGAGGTTAATCCACCAATACAATGGGATAGTTTTGCATTTAGCAGTGTTTCAACAATATATCGTTCTAAAAATGCCCAGCCGGCCACTGTTGCACAATCCCGGAAAAGTGCCGGAAAACCATCTTCCAGATAAGAATGAAACAGTGCGCCTTTATTCTTCATAGCCCCCATGATGGATATGGCCTTGACTGTTTCAACGGTGGTCTTTGCCTTGTCAGTCCACATGGGAACTTCATGGGCAAAAAACTGTGAAAGATTTCCTATGGTTGTCACGCCAGCTTTAAGTGCCTGGACCGTATTATCAACCGAAGCTGGAAACCCGATCATAAAATCGCCCATATGTGGCTGTATTGGTGCCGCCTGCCCTACCTGTTGCCATTGCGAATGGGTATTAAGTTCTGGGCCACATTCAGCTGGTATCTGATCCCGTAGTTTTTCAGGCAAAGCCATGCGACGATCAAGGCAGATCCCAGCTCTGTCGAGCACAAAACCGGATCCTTCAGCAGTTCTATTAATCAGAGTTAGGGCTTCTGCCGTATCCTGCCAGGTATTCATTCCAATATGGGCGTGATACATGATTTGCTTACTTTTAATGCACTGTTGTTTATACTCCAGCTCTGAGTTCACACCCATTTTGTCCATGAAAGCAGTACGGCCGATTTCAATGTCTTCGGCTATTTTGCAACCTTCATTAACAATAGAAGCACCACTTGGAAGATCCGTTTCAAGAATTGATTGAACTTTCTGATAAAACAACGAAAAATCCATCCGGTGAATCCTTAAAATTAACTCGTTCTTACAGTTTGCATGATACTGGCTTTAGCTGTTATTGATGTTGTAAAGCCGGTATCAGCTGTATTGAAACTTATATGGATTGACTGAGAAATCCTTCAATTTTTTTAATGTACTCAGGATCCAGTTCAAGCTCCCTTGCACCTTTAAGCATAATTTCCACATAGCTGCGATCGGGAGGAAAAGG
>JAAGZM010000471.1 GCA_024206355.1 Gammaproteobacteria bacterium
ACGTTATGATACTGACGCTTTTCTTCATTTGTCCAAATAACAGTATCTCCAACTTCCACAACTAAGCCTGCTGGTTCAAATTTAAATTTTTTTATTGATACTTTATGAACAGCAGCGCAGCAAGAAAAACAACTTAAACTAGGGCCTGTTGATCTTTGGTGAATATATTTTAATCAATATTCATCGGTAACCACATAATTGCACACCCTAAAGCTACAACGCTCTCGAAATTTCGCTTTAATTTGTCAAAACGAGTGGCAATGCCGCGGTAATTTTTCAAGCGTGCAAATGCGTTTTCAACTAAGTGTCGATGTTTATACAGGGCCCAATCCATATCTCTATTGCCTATTTTTGAATTACGTTTTCTCGGTATAACGGGGATACTTTGTTTATTTATAATTACATTTCTTATCTCTTCACTATCATAGCCTTTATCACAAACGATATGACTTGTTGGTGGAAGCGCTTCAATTAATTGAGCTGCCATTTTACTGTCATGAACTTCACCGCCTGTAATTTCAAAGTTAATTGGCAAACCATAGCTATCAACTGATAAATGGATCTTAGTTGTATTACCTGCCACACTCTTACCAATACCTTCATCGTCTTTACTGGCGGCACCTGCAGCATGTTGATGAGCTTTAACAATACTGCCATCAATAAATACCCACTCGAAATCGGGATCTGTTTTTAAAGCATCGAAAATTGCCATCAAAACGCCTTTTTCAGACCAATTATTAAACCGTCTATAGACTTGACTCCAGTCACCAAACTCACGAGGTAAATCACGCCAAGGGCATCCCGCTCGAATTCGGTGTAGTATGCCTTCAAAGGTATTTCTATGCTCAGGCTTTTCATAAACGCGGCCTGTTTTCTGCATAATTGAAATGATTTTATTCCACGTATTATCTGTTAACATATGTCTCGGCATGGTGTTTTCTGGTGTTTTAGTTTTTTGGCGAAATCAATTATACCATGACACCATGCTGTTCATTTATCGACCACGAAAGATCAACAGGCCCTAATACTATCTAAAATATATATTCTAGGTTTATCTAGCGAATTCAGAGTATTTAGCTCATTTAAAGCATCTATTTCTGTTATCAGCATAGCTAAACGCCCTCGATTTCAAATGTAAATTCAGGCTCACGACCATGCCCTCTTCCAGATACGCGGTGAACAGAAAAAATTACTTTGAGCTCCTCCTTTAATTCTCGGTGTTTTTCAAGGTAGTTGTCGCCTGAGTTGTTAAGCTGCTTCTTTTTTATTCACT
>JAAGZM010000472.1 GCA_024206355.1 Gammaproteobacteria bacterium
GGATACATTGCAAAAGATTCCGTCAGGCTTAATCCTATGTTTTCTTCCGGCTCTAGTAACGACCAAAGCGTTTGTTTTTCTGTGTGATCAGGGCAAGCTGGATAGCCAGGAGCTGGTCGTATTCCTTGATATTTATCTTTAATGAGTTCTGCATTATTAAAGTTCTCGCTAGCTGCATATCCCCATAATTCTTTTCTCACTAGCTCGTGCATCCTTTCAGCAAAGGCTTCTGCCAGTCTATCTGCTAATGCTTTAAGCATGATTGATGAGTAGTCATCATGATCAGCTTCGAACCTTGCAATATGTTTTTCTATACCTATGCCAGCCGTGACTGCAAAGGTACCTATATAGTCTTTGACACCTGTTTCTTTGGGTGCAATAAAGTCTGCGAGACTGTAATTTGGTCTATCGCTGTTTCGATGATTTTGTTGTCGCAAATGATGCAGTTTGCATTTTACCGTTTGTCTTGATGGATCTTCATAGACTTCAATATCATCATAGTCGACAGAATTTGCAGGAAAAAATCCTAAGACTGCCTTAGCAATTAACCATTTTTCTGTAATTATTTTTTCCAGCATCACTTGTGCGTCTTGATAAAGTTTTGTTGCACTTTCTCCGACAACTTTGTCTTCAAGTATCTTCGGAAATGAACCTGCCAATTCCCAGGAACGGAAGAAAGGTGTCCAATCTATACGTTCAACCAAGTCTTTCAAATTATAGTCAACAAATACTTTGACTCCTTCAAATGATGGTTTCGTAATTGAATATCCTTGCCAGTCAATA
>JAAGZM010000473.1 GCA_024206355.1 Gammaproteobacteria bacterium
CCATAGTTGGTGGCATTAAACCATTTGCCAATGATGCCACGCTCAGCAACTAATAGTATTTCTACACCATTTTCTTCTCGACGTTGGGCTTCAACCTCTCGCATGTTTTTCATAGCGTAATTAACCCAGTCTTCTCGATAGATAAACTCATGCCGCTTCTTTATATCTTCGACCATTATATTACCCCAATTAATAAAAAAAATCACGTTGTTGTCGTTTTCTAATATAGATAAACTAGTTTTTGAATATCAACCCAATATTCTGAACCTACAGCCTTGTAAAATCTTTTATCATATTGTTTTACAGACAATTTTAGAATATTTTTCCACATAGCTCAATAGTTTAAGTAACATATTTAAAGATATATTATTAAGATGATGGGTTAATGGATGATTAGGCGTAATGAAAAATTATTATTTAAGCATTTTTTTAATACGTTTAAGATAGGCATTTTCATCAGGTATAGTAGTGTTGCGTTGTGCTTCCCAAAGTGTTTCAGCAAATCCTTCCATCATTGCATGCTCAGTTTCATGGGGATCACCAATTTGCTTAACAAGACGCTCATAGACCTTTCTGATCCCTTTAGGACGACCGGAACTTAGTTGTTCATGGATACCTTGGTGCATGGACATATGCAAAAAGGGGTTTGTCTCGCCAAACTCAGGTATATATTCTTTCCTAAGATATTGTTCAGGATTATCAAACATCACAAAATATTCAGGATGTAATTTGATGATATTAACCAATTCCGTATGTAGTGGAATAAGTGTTTTTCCATCAACAAAATTTTGCCAAGCTTCAAACCAAATTCGGCGTAACTGATCTCTATCTTGTCCGTATATCATTCGATTTCAACCTTGTCTTTAAATTCACAGAGATCTTCAATAATACAGGATCCACATCGAGGCTTGCGAGCAATGCAGGTATAACGGCCATGTAAGATGAGCCAATGATGTGCATATAATTTAAATTCATCAGGGATAAATTTAACCAGTCGTTTTTCAACTTCTAGAACATTTTTGCCAGCTGCAATTTTTGTACGATTAGATACTCTGAATATGTGGGTGTCTACGGCCATCGTTAATTGGCCAAATGCAGTATTAAGGATCACATTAGCAGTTTTTCTTCCAACGCCTGGTAAAGCCTCAAGTTCCTCTCTAGTTTCAGGAACAACAGAGTTATGCTTATCAATTAATAATTTACAGGCCTTAATAACGTTATTGGCTTTAGTGTTATATAAGCCAATGGTTTTGATGTAGCCTTTTAAGCCTTCTATACCCAGTGCGTATATCGCTTCAGGCGTATTCGCAACAGGAAAAAGTTTCATGGTTGCTTTATTAACATTGACGTCTGTAGCCTGAGCGGATAAGGTAACAGCCACTAAAAGCTCAAAGGTGGAGCTATAGTTTAGCTCGGTTCTTGGCTCAGGATTTTGTTTACGTAGGCGGGCGAAAATAGCGATGCGTTTATCTTTATTCATGGTTACCTAAGCACCTTTTTATCAAGCCAGTTCTTGGCTGCAATCATTAGCCCAAGCCCTACAAATGCTCCGGGAGGCAAAATCGCAAACAGAAAATCTGTATTGCTAGAAAAAATTACTAGAGTTGAATCTTTAGCCCATTCGCCTAGTAATAGATGTGCTCCACTAAATAAAGTACCTTGACCAAGTATCTCTCGCAATCCACCGAGTAAGACAAGCACAAACATAAATCCTAACCCCTGCATCAAGCCATCGACAAAGGAAGGGATAACCTTATTTCTGGAAGCAAAGACTTCTGCTCGACCAATGATTACACAGTTGGTCACAATTAGTGGGATAAATATACCCAGTATCAAATATAATTCATAGGTGAAGGCATTCATTAACAGCTGAATATTAGTCACAAAACTTGCAATCATCATGACGAAAATAGGGATACGAATTTCTCTTGGGACATGATTTCGAATTAACGAAATAGAAACATTCGAGCCAATCAAAACGAGAGTGGTCGCAATGCCTAGACCAAGGCCATTGATAAACGAATTTGTAACAGCTAAGAGGGGACATAGGCCGAGCACCTGAACAAGTGCTGCATTATTTGTCCACAGGCCGTCTTGGCTAATTTGTCTTAAGCTATTTTCTTTCAAACCTGTCATTGGCTTTGCTCTACAAAACAATTCGATGGAGCAGAAAAAATCTGATGCTGATATTGATTGAAATAGTCAATATTTTTACCTAACGCCAAAAGCACCGCTCTTGGCGTAATGGTTGCTCCGGTAAAGGCATCATACTGTCCACCATCTTTTTTCACCTGCCAATCATCCATTTTCATCTGTTGCGTTGAAGTATCAGCAAACTGCATGATCCAACGACTCTTTTGTGTTTCAATTTTATCACCAAGACCTGGCGTTTCTTTATGCTCAGTAACTCGAGCTCCTGCTAAAAGCGACTGCTTGAAATAATGACCAACGATGATTTTAATTTTACCGTTATATCCATTTGGTGCAATACTGCTGATCACTGCTGCAACTGGCTTGCCATCCGCATCGCGTAATCGCCATGTTGGTTGAGGATCTTTGCTACCGAGTAATTGCTCATGGGTGATTAAAGTGCAGTCAGTGTAGGGATCATTAGCAAAGCGATCGGTGGGTACTAATTCAGCAATGGCTCTGAACAAAGCTTTCTCTTTTTCTGATTGGATCTGATCTTTAGTCAGTAGCCAAGTCATCGCAGTCAAACCCGCAGATAACAATGCGAAGGCCGCCAAAATCAGCCCATTTTTGGCACTAGACTGTAAACTATTCATTGCACGCCATCACTTTGTTCGCCATAGGCTATAGGTCGGGTGTAGTAATCAATAGTCGGTGCTGCCATATTCATCAACAAGACAGAAAAGGCGATGGCATCTGGGTATCCACCGTAAGTACGAATTACCCAAGTAATAATGCCAATGCCAATACCAAATATCCAACGTCCTTTAACGGTGGTTGAGGCGGTCACTGGATCGGTAACAATAAAAAAGGCAGCTAACATTGTTCCACCACTAAATAAGTGAATTACTGGAGATGGATAGGAGTCACCGGCAAATAAGCTAAATAATAGCGCACTAGCTATAAGCCCTGATAAAAATGCGATGCTTAATTGCCAGGCAATCACCTTCTTATAGATGAGATAAAGGCCGCCTAATAAGAAGCTGATATTAACCCATTGCCAACCTACACCAGCAAGCCATGAAAACAGTGGACGAGTGAGTATTTCAGAGGTCATATAACCTTCTGTTAAGGCTATTTTTAGAGTGCCTAGTGGCGTTGC
>JAAGZM010000474.1 GCA_024206355.1 Gammaproteobacteria bacterium
CCATTGAGGATATATTTGTCGCCTTGTTTCTCAGCTTTTAAGCGCATACTCACAACGTCAGATCCTGACCCAGGTTCACTCATTGCCAATGCGCCTATCTTGTCTCCAGAGCAGAGTCCGGGTAGGTACTTCATTTTTTGCTCGTGAGTACCGTTTTTGTTGATCTGATTTACACAAAGATTAGAATGAGCACCATAACTCAACCCAACAGAAGCTGATGCACGACTAATTTCTTCCATTGCAATAGCATGCTCAAGATAGCCTAAGCCTGTTCCACCATATTGCTCATCAGCCGTCATCCCTAATAATCCCAGATCACCAAACTTCTTCCAAAGTTCGTTCGGAAAAATGTTGTCTTCATCAATCTTTGCCGCCATCGGGGCTATTTCTTTTTGCGCGAAACCTTCAACAGTTTCACGGATCATATCAGCTGTTTCACCAAGGGAAAAATTAAGTATTGTAAACATTGCGGCCTCTTTTTTACATAATAGTTATGTATTAATTATTGATTTAGACGTTGTTCAATTTTGTCTAACTCCGATAACATTTTCTGAATATCTTCTTGTCTTGTTAAAAGCATTTCTCTACGTTCCTGAACTTTATTAATCAGAAAAGAGGTTTGTCCTTCTTCACCTTCAGGCAAATCGTACATATTAATAATTTCTTTAATTTCTGTTAATGAAAAGCCGATACGTTTTCCTGTTAAGATCAATCCAAGACGTACATGATCTCTAAAATTAAAGATGCGTTGTGTTCCTTTTCTGGTAGGGCAGAGCAGGCCTATATCTTCATAATGTCTGATTGTTCTTGAGGTTATATCGTAGTCTTTAGCCAGTTCAGTAATTGAGTATTTTTGTTCCATTGACAGAAGTTCCACGAAATGAATTATAACCCAATACTAGATTACTTTTACGTTAACGTAAAGTAAAAATTATAATTTGTCTACCAGTATCAAATTTTGTGCAGTGCATCATTTATCTATTAAATAAGGAAAGTAATATTTATAAGTTAAAATATATTGTTAAGTTTTTGATTTTTGGAGATAAAAATATCTAGGAAAATGATGTGTTGGCATTGTTCAAATTAATAAAAAAAACATTTAACTGGAAAGTAATGATATTTTTCTCTAAAGTTAATTTAGATCATTCATAACAAGAGTGGTCTGACAATACAATTCAAAACTAGTTTACCTTGGAGGTAACCCGCCTATGAAACGTCAGAAACGTAATCGACTAACCCGAGCTCATTCACGTGGATATCATGCAGGAACCATTGGCCGTTCCAGTGATGATTGTCCATTTGAAAAATTAGTTTTTAGGGAAGAATGGTTATGTGGTTGGCGAGAGGCAAGGACCGTCATGTCAGAAGGTTACACCTACGGTTAACCAATAATACTTTTCTCAAAAAGACGATTAATGACTTTGGCGTTATAGCCTAACTGGTCGTTAAGAACTTGTTGTGTATGCTGCCCAAGTTCTGGTGAGGCACTGATATATTGTAGTGGAGTCTCCGATAAGTTTATCGGTGAAGCTACTGTATCAATTTGAGTGCCGTTTATATCTGGGACTTGTTTAACCATTTCTCGATGCATAATTTGAGGATGATTGAATACCTGCTCCAATGTATTTAC
>JAAGZM010000475.1 GCA_024206355.1 Gammaproteobacteria bacterium
AATCAATACACAGCTACATATTGTATTGGCTCCATGCTACTGATATTGATAGGAATGTAGGAGTACAACCCATAAATAAAGAAACTGACAAGAGATTTAGCTAATGACTATTAAGAGAGTGCAGTGTAAAAGAGATTGCGATAATGATTGGGTTACTATGCATGGGCGATGTATTCTATGTGACGATAAAACAAGTGAGTGGTGGGATATTGAGGATGCCCAAGAAATATATATTACACTTAGTAATGAACCTCACGCTGGAGCCTATAAGGTGAGGATTGAATCATGTTTACTGGAAATCAACAAGATAGAGATTGAAGCCGAGAACGGCGAAGGTGTGTATGAGTACGTTATATTCCCAAAACTTTACACTGAACTTAGGCGGTTCAATCCTACGTGCTACATGGGTATCGAGATAATATAATGGAACCCAAAGAAAATAAATCGTGAGTGTACACACATTCTCTCTGTACATTATTAATGAACAACAGGAGAAATGAACAATGAGTAAAGAAGCAAGAATAAAAGAACTCGAAGCGCAATGCA
>JAAGZM010000476.1 GCA_024206355.1 Gammaproteobacteria bacterium
AATTGCTGATATGCCTTGACAAAGATAGACAACCTAGACAACACTTAGCTTAATGAAATATTTAACTTCAAACTTACTCCTACTCATCGTGCTTCTGAAAGAAGCTGCGGGAAGTTGATGTTTGAGCAAAATATTTAGAAAAGCATAACAAAACATCAAAACCCGCAATCACAGCGGGTTTTTTTTATACCCGCTATAACGTAACAATAATAAGGCAATAAAATGAGCAACAACGACAAGGTCAAAATTTTCGATACGACTTTACGAGATGGCGAACAGGCATTGCAGGCAAGTTTAACTAGTAAAGAAAAGCTCAAGATCGCTTTTGCACTTGAGCGCATGGGTGTTGATATTATTGAAGCAGGATTTCCAGTTTCATCACCAGGTGATTTCCAATCGGTTCAAACTATTGCCAGAGAAATAAAAAATAGTCGCATTGCCGGACTATCTCGTGCAGTTGATGCCGATATTGATGCTGCAGCTGAGGCATTAAAAGTGGCCAATGCCTTTCGTATCCATACGTTCATAGCTACATCAACTATTCACGTTGAGAGTAAATTAAGAAAGGGCTTCGACGATGTGGTCGAAATGGCCGTTCGTGCAGTTAAAAGAGCACGCAACTATACCGATGATGTTGAATTCTCATGCGAAGACGCTGGTCGTACTTCCATCGATAATTTATGCCGCATGGTTGAGCAAGCGATTAAAGCAGGTGCTACCACTGTAAATATACCTGATACCGTTGGATATACAGTGCCTTCAGAGTTTGGTGGAATTATTGAGACACTATTTAATCGTGTTCCAAACATTGATCAGGCAATTATTTCAGTCCACTGCCACGATGATTTAGGCTTATCAGTAGCCAATTCTATAGCAGCTGTACAAGCTGGTGCTCGGCAAATTGAATGTACTGTCAACGGCATTGGAGAAAGGGCAGGGAATTGTTCATTAGAAGAAGTTGTAATGATCATGGAGACACGTAAAGATCAACTAGGCATAACAACGAATATCAATGCTAAAGAAATACACCGTACCAGCCAACTGGTAGCTAATTTATGTAATATGCCGATTCAAGCTAATAAAGCAATTGTCGGTAATAATGCGTTCAGTCACTCATCTGGCATTCACCAAGACGGTGTTTTAAAAAGTCAAAACACCTATGAAATCATTACCCCTGAAACTGTCGGCCTAAATACTAATAATCTTAATTTAACATCAAGATCTGGGCGCCATGTTATCAAACATCGAATGCAGGAATTAGGTTATAACGAGGAAGATTATAATATTGATAATTTATACGAAAGTTTTTTACGCCTAGCAGATAAAAAAGGCCAAGTTTTTGATTACGACTTAGAGGCGCTAACATTATTTAGTAATATGGCTGAAGAGGATGATTACTATGTTTTAGAATCATTAAGTGTTCAGTCAGGCTTAGAAGAGACTGCAACTGCAACCGTTGCTCTACGTTGTGGAGATGAATTAATAAGAGAAGCAGCAATAGGTAACGGCCCCATCAACTCTATCTGCAGTTGCATTAGTCGGATCACAGGTTATGAGATAGAAATTAATGATTATAAAGTAACATCAACATCAGAAGGTATGGATGCATTAGGGCAGGTAAGCATTATGGTTCAATACAACAATAGAACTTTCCATGGCATGGGATTAGCAACGGATATCATCCGCTCATCTGCTAGAGCACTTGT
>JAAGZM010000477.1 GCA_024206355.1 Gammaproteobacteria bacterium
AGTTCGTTGTCATTTTGAAGATAAATGCCGATGGTTTGAAAATCGTAGTCGACAAAGTGCTGATTAAATTGTTGAGCAAGTTGTTGCCCGGCTTTTAAGCATTGCTCTTTAGATAGTTGCTGTCTTAGCAAACGAATTTGTTGTCGAAGTTGTATTTTATTAATTGAGGCGGATTGATCATTCATATTAAATAAGGTGGAATTGATGGCCCCCAAAATGCCATTACAGGTTAAGCTCCTTGAACCCTGGGGTTCAGGGGGGGGCCCGTTTACTAAATCAGGCTCTCCAGCGGACTGGATATGCACAACATCAGCAGATGACAGGCTCCCAAATGGTAAAACATCGGCTCGAGGAACATCTCTGCGAGCGAACATCCCAGGTGACACCAATTCCTATTCTAGAAATTTAACTCTTCAGTCTCATTAAGACTTTTTTCAATTTTTTCTTGCATGCGGTTAATCGATTTATTAACGGTATCGATAACAGTAGTGCTAGTTCCTTCGGTAGATAATAATTCACTGGCGAGGTTTAAGGCTGCCATGATTGCAATTCTGTCCACGCCTATTACTCGACCCGTCTCGCGAATGTCACGCATACGTCTATCGAGTGCGGCTGCAGAATCAATAAGATTTTGCTGTTCAGACTTAGGGCAATTAACACGAAATTCGCGATCAAGAATATTGACGGTAAGTGTTGATAAATCAGCCATTCTTTGGCCCCATAGTCTTAAGGCGACTGATCATAGCTTCAATTTTACTCGTAGCTAGTTCATTTTTTTCTAGCAACTTACTACGCTCATCTACTAAATCCCACTGATTAGATCGGAGCTTTTTATTTTCATCACGTAACTCTTGGTAACGCGAGACAAGAAGGTCTAGTTGCTCTTCGAGCTGATTTGTATTTAATGATTCCATAGTTTTAATACTAATTTTGATTACTCTTTGAGTAATTATCCTCTTATTTTCGTTATCATACACTCTTGATCATAAAGGTGATAAGGCCTGCGGTCAATACTGATAAGGCAGACACAACCATAAACACAATGTATTTTATACACATTCTTCTTCAATATGCACATTTCAGTGCTCAGCTAGGGAGTATGAACACCAAATCTTGACATGTCATGACACAATAGAATAAAATCAAAAACTTCAACAAAATCAATAAGTACTGTTATTTGCGAGGCACAGTCACTTAAATAACAAAACAACACTTGTGTTATTTAATGCTAACTAGTACCATTTCCATGCTTGGCAATATACATCAATAGTGACCTTTAGCCATGAAATAGTTTATTAACATATAGGAAGTTATACAATGAAAAAACTATTAGTTATTATCTCAATTCTCACGCTAGCAACAACCACCTTCGCGGACGAAGGACCAAGCTGGGATTTCGTGAGCCTAAGCTATGTTGATGCTAAGGCAGATACAAAACTAGCAATAATTAATGACTCAAACCCAGACGGCTTCGAATTAAAAGGCTTTTGGACTGCTCAAGAAGACATCTTAATCTACGCAGATTACTTTCGCTTGAATTACGATATTAGCGGCACAGAAGGAGATATCAATAGCCAAAGTGTCGGCATTGGTTATAAGTTTGAAGTGTCAAGTGATGCTGATTTTGCTTTAGCCACGGGATTTTCACAACGTGAAGTATGCTACTCATTGTCATGCAATGGTGAAAGAGGCTACTTTGCATTGGCTAACATTAGATATAAGTTAACAGACAAGATTGAACTATCGTTTATGACTAATTATATTCATTTACCTGATGATTCTGATACCGCTTTTTCAGCAGATGCCGCCTATTACTTTACCAGTGATTTTTCATTGGGCTTGGGCCTTTCAACAACTGATGAATTTGACACTATAAATATTTTAGCAAACTTTAACTTCTAACCAATACGATTAAAGCTTGGCTTGATATTGCATCAAACTTTATTTTACTGGGCTGCGGCCAGCTTCAATCACGAAAACATAAATATGGCGGGGTAAATTAATAAATTTATTTCGTCTTTTTCATTTTCTCATCCATTTTTGAGTTTGTGTCTTCAATATTAAACCCAGGATATCATCGTTCAAAATGACTAGCTAATTCGCCATTCAATACAGTTTTTTTTAGAATTGTATTAATGAGAATACCTTTTTCCTAGAATCCTCAGTTGACCTGTCTCTCGCATTTATAGATCGTATAGGATTCTAGGTTCAAGCTGCTTCTTTCCATTCGTATCGATGATGAATACCACCTAACTGTGACAACTCAAGTAGCTGAGCAGACAATACTCGATTCGAGATAAGCATTTTGACAGGGACTGCGAAAGGCAGTTAATACTTCTTCAATCCACATAGAATAAACATATTGTCGAAATTTTATTCCAAAAATACTGTTACGATCTC